>DYJQ01000024.1:0-5906 GCA_020723045.1 Candidatus Micrarchaeum sp. | reverse complement strand
GCTCATATGTGATATTGAATTCGGGGTTGCCCGTGACGTGGAGGAGCTCTGGCGGAAAGCCAAGCGACAGCATCTTATCCCTTGCACGCTCACCCATTACGCCGATCGCATCAGGGGGGAATGCAAACCGCTTGAGCACCTCATGGGTTTTGGGGTCGACAATGCTAAATCGCTCAACATAATGCGCCCAGAAATCAAGGACTGCAACACAGCGGATGCCGGCTGTTCTCGAAGCATAAACAATGCTCTGCTCAAACGCATCAACACTGTCGGGTGTGGGTGTGCTTGTGCCCGTGAGGACGACATCTGGCTTTATATCGTGGAGCAGCATTACGGCCGCATTTGCGGACGTATCCTTAACGAGGGAGAATCGTACGCCACATATTTTACGTCAAAACCGCGCTTCTGAAGCACCTTGGCGGCGGGCACTATATGAGATATATATAGTTTATGGGCATTAATCTAACATGGACTTTTTAACAATCATCATTACCATTGCGGGCCTCTGTCTCTTCGAGGTAATAAGCAGCATAGATAATGCGATAGTTAATGCAGAGGTACTCTCCACTATGAAGGAGAAGTACAGGAGGTGGTTCTTGATATGGGGCCTGCTGTTTGCCGTCTTCGTCATACGAGGCTTCCTCCCTTGGATCATCGTGTGGCTCACAACACCATCGCTTGGGCCCATTGAGGCATTCACCGCAACATTCAGCGAAGACCCGCGAGTTCTGGAGGCGATTGAGGCGTCTGCGCCCGTGCTTCTTATTGGTGGCGGTACATTCCTCATATTCCTATTCTTTCACTGGTTATTCATTGAGCCAAAGCACTACGGCCTGATAGGTGAGAGGTTCTTCCACAGGCAGGGTGTGTGGTTCTTTGCCATAATATCAATAATACTCACAATCATCGTATGGTTCGCGATACAAATAAACTCGATGATGGCATTCGGCGCGGTTGTGGGCTCGACAGCATTCTTCATAACGCATGGGTTCAAGCAGAATGCTGAACAGGCTGAGAAGGAGCTCATGAAAGAGGGGCTGTCTGATATAAGCAAGATATTCTATCTTGAAGTAATCGACGCTACATTTTCCATTGATGGCGTGCTCGGTGCATTCGCGTTCACCCTGTCCGTCCCGATAATACTGGTTGGCAACGGGCTGGGTGCGTTCGTAGTAAGAGAGGTCACACTAGGAAACATCGAGAACATAAAGAAGTACATATACTTGAAGAACGGCGCAATGTACTCCATCCTCTTCCTCGGATTCATCATGCTGCTTGACAGCTTTGGGTTCCATATACCGCCATGGCTCTCACCGCTGACTACGTTTGCGATTGTGGGTTATTTCTTCTATAAATCACACAACGCAAATAAGCATACAGATTGAAATAGGTTTTTATTCATTCTAACGCAAATCTAATCCATGGACAAGCAGGTAGAGAGGGTAACGAACGAGGCCATCTCAAAGGGTGGCATACTGTTCCTAATGTATTTTGATGCACATGCCCCTACTGAGGAGGCTGTGAAGAACAGGCTCACCGAGATGGCTGTAAAGATAACCAAGGAAGAGGGGGTTATTTATGCTGTTGGCACGATCGAGCCACCAGAGAAGATGGTGTATGATAATGAGACAGTATACTCTACATCGTGCGAGGTAAGGGCGCTTACTAAGGACCTGCGTTCTGCAGTAAGGCTTGCGAGCGCATACGGGCCAGTATACTGTGAAGTGCTCAAGCCGGAGCGTAGGATTGTGGAGTTCACAGAGTTGCAGGAGGTTATGAATGACGTCTCGCATGTGAGTTATGAGCTCTCGCAGTACATAATAAGGAATACGCTCAAGGGCGATGCCCTCAAATCATTCGTACAGAACCTAAAGTATAGGGAAAAGCTAGGCGAACAGCTCAGAAAGAGCGGGGGGAAGAGAGAAGAGGGCAACAAATAATGAGTGGTGATGTGTATGAAAGCAAGAAGTGTTGATAAAATACCAAGCGGCATTCATGGGTTTGACGAGGTTAGCGAGGGTGGGTTTATAAAAAACAGCATCATCTCACTCTCGGGTGATACGGGCAGTGGTAAAACAATATTTGGGATGCAGTTCCTCTACAACGGTGCAACACAAAACGATGAGAACGGGATGTACATATGCTTTGAAGAGCCCAAGAAAATAATGTATAGGAACATGCTCAAGCTGGGATGGAACCTCAAAGCACTTGAAGAGTCTCAGAAGTTAATATATCTCGAGTATCCGCCACATGAGATTAACCTGTTTTTTGAGCAGGAGAATACGCTCATCAACCTCATAGATAAGTTCGCGATAAACCGGCTCGTGATAGACAAGGCAACCATGCTCGGCCTACACTTTGCGAATCAATCTGAGAGGAGAGAGGGTATGCTCAAGATGATCGATAAGTTGAGAGGTTGGGGGTGTACATCTATACTTATAGGGGAGAGTGAATCGGAGATGGCAGGGGATATAGACTCACTCGCAGACAGCGTCATACGCTTCTACAGCCCGTTGCAGAAGGGGATACGAAAACACGGAATTGAAATCGTGGAGATGAGAGGGTCAAAACACTCAATGCAGGTCCATTCGTACATGATAAGCTCGAAAGGAATTGAGATAGACCCTGAATCGGTGCTTGACATAAGCAAATAAAAAAGGTGGTTGTGTATGAATATAAATCCATGGGGCAGTGAGATTATAGACGTAGAAAAACTATACGCTGAGTTCGGCCTACAGCACATCACGCCGGAGATGAGTGAATTCTTTAAGGGAGAACTGGCGTTTGATAGGGGAATGCTCATTGCACACCGCGGGTTTGATGAGTACCTCAAGGCATTCCGGGATGGAAAAAAGGTGGCTGTGATGTCGGGCATAAAACCGACTGGTCCATTTCATCTGGGAAGCCTGCAGACCGCACAGGAGCTCGTCATGCTCCAGAGAAGATTGAAAGCAAAGGTGTTCTATGCAATTGCTGATTTGGAGGCATACGCTGATAACGGGAGCACATATAAACGGAGTGAAGAGGTGGCGATAGGGAATGTTGCGGACCTGCTTGCCACCGGGCTGGATGAGAACAACGCTTACATATACAGGCAGACGCGTGAGATGCGCGTAATCCAGCTGGCAAACATATTCGCAAGGCACACCACAAAGGCAACGATGGAAGCACTCTACGGAGAAAGGCACATGGGCCTCTACCTTGCCGCACTCGTGCAGATGGGCGATATCTATCTGCCACAGCATGAGGATTTTGGGTTTTCGCATGTGGTCGTGCCGGTAGGGCTCGACCAAGACCCGCACATCAGGCTTGCACGCGACTTGGCCTCAAAGGATACTGGCATAAAACTCACTGCGCCAGCATCAACATACCATAAGATAATACTCAGCTTGGATGGGCAGAATAAGATGTCAAAACGAAACCCGGACTCTATGCTCACGCTTTATGATGATGAGAAGACGCTCAAACGGAAGCTTGCGAATGCGTTTACAGGAGGGAGGGAGAGTGCGGAGGAGCAGAGAAGGTTGGGCGGCAATCCTGACATATGCCCCGTCTACCATCTCGGATATGATATGTTCGACACGCAGGAGGAGAGAAATAAAGAGAGATGGGAGCGGTGTAAGAGCGGGAGGCTGCTCTGTGGTGAGTGCAAAAAGGATATAGTGGAAATAATCATGCAAAGGATGAAGGAGCATAAGGAAAGGCGGGATGAAAAAGAGCATATCGCAAGGGAGATCGTGCAGGGCAGGTTTTATAGTGATTAGTTGGATGCATAATAATCATACAGAATAGAGGTGTGGGATTATGATACGCGCGCGTATTGCGGTTGGTGGAAGGGTGCAGGGCGTATTCTACAGGGCAAGGGTGAGGGATATTGCAAGAAGGATGGGCATAAACGGATATGTGCGGAACTTATATGACGGCAGGGTTGAAGTGGTGTGTGAGTGCGGTGATGAAAAACAACTGAGTGAATTCCGCGATGCGATTTACATACAGGAAAACATAGGAGTATACGTTGATAAGCTGAGGATTGAGGAAAAAAATGAAGAAAAGGCGCCTATGTTTAAGGATTTTGAAATAAGGTACTACTGAAAAATTTAGGGTTTTTGGCCTCTTGAGTGCCAAAATGTAAAGTTGAGGATTTTGAGGAAAAAAATGAAGAAAAGGCACATACGGATTAGGTCTTTTTCTTTCTAGTATTCTTACTCAACGGCTCAAGCAGTTCAGCATACTGTTTGTCTGCCCCCTCAAATACTCTGAAATTCCCGTACACTTTTTTATAAACCTCCTCGGGTACAAGCGCCAGCGTCACCTCATTTTTCTTGCCACCAATGCCCGTCCCACGGCCCCCTGCCTGTAGTATCACGTGATATGTTTTGCCGTCCCTCTCAACCGTGCCATAATCTATCACTACATGGCCCCGTCTCTTCCCAGAATCAGTTTCCCTAGGGGGGATGGATAGAAGAAGTGGATAGGTGGTGGCAGCATTAAAATTGAAATAATTCCTAACCGTAGTCTTGCTACTCTTGTCGTATATCCGCCCACTATATGCGTATACACCTTTGCCCATTAGCATATACCCTGCCAAGCCTGAGCAGTCAAACCCTCCTTCGAGTGTTCTACCGCCCCATTTATACCGTACTCCAAGCACCTCTTTTACTTTTTCCTTAGGCAGAGTTGGGGGAAGTCCGTACCCATCAATATTTTCTTTTGTAATATATACCACACCCTCAATTTTGCCCTTTCTGCCCACAACTGTGGGTTGCCGCATCACCGTCGCTGTCTTCCGAGGGATACTGCTAAGAAGAGTGGGCTGGCCCTCCATATCGGCGAGCAACGCAAACAGCGTGCGTTTCCCGAATATATTATCTACAACTATATTACGGTTTATATAATCTCTAATATGTTTTCCACTTAAATATTTCTGCAAGCCTCCTATGCTCTGCTTTGTTGTAATATTTAGCACATCATTCTTTACTCCACTCAGTGTTGGGGTGGATATCTTGTCGTCAATCAAAGGGTATATAATCCTACGCAGCTTGTTGAGCGCAGTTGCATAATCGTTCTCTTTACCTCCCATCTCAAGCTTCTTTAATGATCCCTCTCGTAGCACTGCAAAGAGCCCCTTCAAGGTTTGTGCATTTATCTCTCCCATTTGCCCAGTGCCGTACTTGATACTGAGCTCATTTATAATCTTAATCCGATTTGCATCCAGCTTATTTATGATGTCTGGGGTAAGACATTTATCTAACAGTTTTCCCTCTAACGCATAAGCGGACTTAAGCATCTCAAGCCTCTTTTCCTTATCGGAAACCTGTGCTTCTGCCATGAATAATTATTGCAATTGATAAAATATAAACATTACCTAAGCAAAAAAACGGCTCGAGTGCTTTTTTGCACGCCAGAAAAAAAAATATTTTTAGCAACAAATGAAAAAGGCCCTTAACTCTTAGCGCTTTATCTGCTTTATTGTGTCTTCCACTAGTTTAATTGCGTCTTCGATAGTCCGTACCTTTCTCATATCCATTTCCTTTTCAAGATCATCTATCCTGCATTTCTCTTCTTTTTCTGAGAATGACACATACAACTCAAAGGCGCGGTGAGCCGTTTGTTCATTATGAGAATTGAAAACCAAGTCTACGGCTCTTAACTTAGCCTTTCTGTATACTTCGGCCATACTGTCAGTAGGTTTTCTTTGTAAATTCTTGACGTTTAAATGCTCTTCGCGAGCGGATGGGGCCTTTATTCTGTGTATACCCATATTTTTCACATCCTCAGCATATGTGTAGTTTGGTGTAATATAGTTTTGCTACAAACTTATATATAAATATTTATATAAAAAATCTCCCCGTGTCTGAGCATTGCGGAGCCAGAGCGGAGCAATGCGAAAGTCATCGGGAAAATTG
>DYJQ01000023.1:10692-16113 GCA_020723045.1 Candidatus Micrarchaeum sp. | reverse complement strand
GCCATAAGGCAGACGATGAAGTCTCTATGCGAGGTGTCTAAATGAGCAGTACGAAAAAATCAAAACCACCGATATTTGGGTCGGACAGCTTTGCAGCAGGATTGCTACGGAATATATACGCCCGGAGGCAGCTGCGTGCAGAAGATATAATGAAGCTCAAGGAAAAGATGGAGTCGGAAAAGTTCAAAACAAAATTCGCTGGACTTTCACCCCAGACCCAGCGCGAGATACAGGATCTTTTGGTGTATGCTGAACAGCACGGTGCCCTAAAACAAGTAATATCCTTCGTGTATGGTCTCGAAGTGGAAGACCCTCGTTATATAGCCGACCTAAAGGAACACATATATTGTTGGGATAATCGCGATGCACTCCTTGCTGCAGTTAGGGCAAAAGGTGACGCTGTTAAGCGTGAGTATGGGTTTGAGAAAGTGGTGGATGAATTGATAGAGACGGCAAGGTCACTGAATGATTTGACTGCCCTCAGCTGTGTTTATGATGTGTTTAGTGGCGTGCTCATAAACCTGGAGCATCTGAATAAGGATGAGATAAGCAAAAAACTTAATAAAACAATGGACACCCTAAATGCATGGTAAATTTGTGTGTTTTGTTGGGAGCACAAGCCTTAGCAACAGAATTTGATATTCTCCATCTTGGACCCGGTGCACATGAAATGGAACAGGGTTTTTATTTCATTTTTCCCT
Source organism: Candidatus Micrarchaeum sp. (assembly GCA_020723045.1). Taxonomy (GTDB): domain Archaea; phylum Micrarchaeota; class Micrarchaeia; order CAILAH01; family CAILAH01; genus DYJQ01. The sequence continues at coordinate 15,412 of DYJQ01000023.1, read as the reverse complement.
GTTGCCACTCTCTTATTACTTTCTTGGCCGCCCTATCCACATCCAGTCTGCCTCCCTTCATGAACATGCCGTGCCTTCTTGCTATTTTCTCAAGTATATTCTCAGGAGATTCGGCCTCTTCGCACTCAATTTTATAGAATGAGCACAGCTTTTGCATTCCATATTTTCTGGTAATGTCTCTTATCAGCTCCACTGCCGTACCCTCTGCATACTCTAGGTTTTCGGGTGCAATTGCAAACGCACTCACAAGCTCTTGTTCATCCTTTTTACCCGCTATTACACCCGGTGTGTCGTACATTAATACATCATCCCTTATTCTGAGCCACTGCACACCCTTAGTCTCGCCGGGTATGGGGCTCACCCTAGCTGACCTCCTTCCACGCAGCATGTTTATTATTGATGACTTGCCCACATTAGGGTACCCTATCACACCAACGCGTATGGGCCGTTTCTCCCGCTTTGCAATCGTGATGAGCGCATATAGTAATCTTCCCTTTCCCTTTCCTGTTCTTGTTGAGAGGAAAACCGCGGTCCTATATTTCCTGTGCAGTGCCTCCAGCTCACCAACACTGCATAAGTCTATCTTATTGAATACCACAATAGTCTTCTTGCCTGTCTTAAACGGGAAGAGTGTCTTTATGTTCCTCGCGTCCGCTACTCTCAGTATTACATCGCACTCCTTTTTGATTCGATCGAGCACTCTCATGTGTGGTTTTCGGACTATAAATCAAAGGAGATAAAATTATGCGAAGCCCTCAATCTCAGGCAGGTCTAGGTTCAAAGTGTCTTTGAGCTCCTTAAACCTGTTTCTTATCGTCACTTCTGTAATGCCCGCTGCCTCAGCAACCTCTTTTTGCGTTCTATGCTCTGTATGGTAAAGGCATGATGCGTATACTGCCGCCGCAGCAAGCCCTGTGGGCCCCCTCCCTGAGATAAGCTTCTTGTTGATTGCATCCTTGAGTATGTCCATCGCAGTCTCCTGCACCCTCCCGCTTAATCCGAGTGCCGTGACAAACCGCGGGACATAGTGGAGCGGGTTTGCGAGCGGTACACCCACACTCAGCTCCTGTACAAGTATCCTGTACGTCCTCCCTATATCCTTCCTCTTTACACCTGAGACCTGGGCAATCTCCGCAAGCGTCCTCGGCATATTCCTCTGCCTGCACACTGCATATATTACCGCTGCTACAAGTGCCTCAATATTCTTTCCTCTCACGCCCTTCTCGATGCACCGCCTGTACATCAGTGCGGCTTCCTCTCTTATGGATTCATGCAGGCCGAGGTACGACGCAATTTTATCCAACTCGGTAAGTGCAATCGCAAGGTTTCTCTCTATAGAACTCTGTATGCTGCTCCTCTTATGCCATTTTCTCATCCTGTATAACTGGGCCTGCTTTTTCGTGTTGATCTTGACCCCCCTAATGTCCCGGTTGTACTGGTCGATTTCAGTCGAAAGCCCTTTGTTGGGCCTCATGAGCTTTATGGGGGCGCCCGTCCTGGCCCTCTTGTCGCGCTGGTCGCTGTCGAAGGCCCTCCACTCAGGCCCCTCATCAACCATTGTATCGTTGATGACAAGACCGCAAGTAGCGCATATGAGCTCACCGCGCTCATAATCCTGTATGATTTTGGTTCCTTTACATTCGGGGCATTGTTTGACGGCCATATGTATAACCTCGCTAAGCATAACCTTTTTAAAAGTATGTGTAAACTATCTTCTCTTAAATAACATTTATTAATGTTTCGAAAACCACAATTCCACTATTCATGCTTTTACACCTTAAATTTATTTCCGTATAACTTTGGTTGAGAGGTGCTTTTTAATATGGTTGCTGATACTGAAACGCACACAGTCTATCTTGGCCGTCTTAAGACGCAAAAGGCGTCCCCTGCGGAGGAGAAGGGCATTGCTCTTGCATGGCTGGATGATGTCGAAACTGATGTACGCTCAAAAGTGCTTTCCACACTCACGCGTGCAAAGGTGCTTTTGCTCATAGAAAACCTCCGGCTGAACGTGAGGAGGAATTGGAAGGAGATAAATACAAAGGACGGCGCCAAGGTTATAGATGTTGATTTCAGCAGGCTCAGCGCACTGATGGGCGACCCTCTTCTTGAATATGCAAAAGATGCTGCTGGCGGTTCTGAAGAAGAGAGGCGCATGCGCGCATTGTTTAGGTGGATGGAGGATGAGGTCTCACTGCCCGGTGATGAACAGCTAGGGCACATAGAAGAGATACTGGGCCGCACTGCTGAAAACATAAAGCGGCTTGAGAACAGAGGGTTTTTTGAGGAGCAGTTCAGGCATAACTCCGAACGGCTTGCAGCATGCATAGACGCACGGATAGCGCGGCTGCAGTCTATTAGGTCCATGCTTGACCAATATGTTTAAATTATGGGGAATACACTAATAATGAGTGTGGTATTATGTCAGGCCAAAAGGAGAAGGAATATAAGGAAGGCAAATTGTATGGCAGGGTTGACACAGTAGCGAACCTTGGCTTAGTGGCTTGGTACAACAAGTCGCAGATAAACAATGTGCTTGAGATAAATAACCTAAAATACAAGACGCCAGACCAGCTCGCGGAGAAGATAGGCCCGCACGCAGTTGCTCTCCTTAAGTCTCTGCGGAAAAAGAGCGATTTTGTTACGAATCTACGGTTTGAAGTGGTGCGCAACAATGAAGGCAGCGTCAATCTCTGGCTTGCGTTTGAAGTTAAAAATCCATATTTGCTAAACAAGGAGAAGAAAATGGGCGACGCTGATGCTGATAGCATCTTGGCTTCACATGTCCAGCGTCCTGAGGATTATGTTGTTATTGCGACAGCCACTGTTAGAGACCTAGGCTTATTTGGCATGTTTACTCTCAATGAGGTTGACTTTCTGAAAGACACTACTAAGAAGTTGGAGTGGAAGATACATGGATGAGAAAATGCTCAAGAAGGCGAAGAATGGCTCACGCATAAAGATGGCGGTAGCTGCGGCTATACTCTCGCTTGCGCTTGCTACCGGCGGATGCAGTAAGTCAGTAAAGGAGACCGAACCGCCAAAGGTAGAGATAATAGCCAGCGATAAGAAAGGGGATTTTGCAAGGATTTTTAATGTGAAATCCTCATATACGAAGGGCAACACGTTTTATTCGCTGAACAATGAAGAAGGGGGCTCCGCGTTGCTTACTATGATACGCGGCACCGATGTGCGCCTTTATGACCTTGGAAAACCTGAAGGCAAGAGTGCGGTTATAGATGCCGACGATAATTATATCTATATACTTTATGATGGCACGAGTACGCTCAAGAGGTTTGAATTAAAATCACAACAGCTTTCAGAAACTGACCTTGGGTTTAAGGCTAAAAATCCATCCATTACTGTGGGTACGGGGAAGGTATACATATCCTCAGATGGTCTTAACTATATAACCATCCTAGATATGGTCGCTGGCACGAGAAGAGGGGTAGATATTTCGATGCTTCTCAACAATGAATCCAAGGAAAGGTTTGAGAACGGCACAGTCCAGGTACTCAAACACACTGTGGCATTTACTGCAAAGGATTTTACTCATGTCTACATGCTCAAAGAGCTTCCCGATGGAAAGGTTGAGATATACTACGATGATCTTTATGATGTAATTGCGAACTGTGGTAGCTTAATCACCCCAAGGGTTATGGTGCATGGAAGGGAGCTCTGCGTACGGCCCGACAATGGCCAGATTGCCTACTGTATGATTGAAGGGGGCAAGGTCACAAAGAAGGTCATTGTCAAGGAGTAATTTTGTTTTATAAGATTGATTTTCCTAATCGAACATTAACTTGCGCCATCAGCGGTTGCAAGGGTTAAATGGCCCTTTGGGGCCTGAGTGGTTGCAAGGGTTAAAGGGGCCGCCCCTTTGCCGAGGTGGCAGAATGGCTATGCGGCCGGCTGCAGTGCCTCTCTTTTGGAAAAGCCTAAAGAGCGGCGCCAGAAAACCGAGGAGTATTTACTCCTCTCGGTTGGCTGTAACCGGCAGATAGGGGTTCAATTCCCTTCCTCGGCTCTATCTAAAGGACAAGTTGTGGCTGGATTTATTTTTTAGTAAAGTATTCTTGTTTAATTGGCGCATTCTTGATTAAGAGGTATGTCTTTTTCATTTTATAGACGTATTCCATTGCAACCTGCTTAGTGATCTTTTCATCTGGTGTAAGCTCTTTATGCGGATTCTTGAGCAGGAATGAGTTCGGCCCTGCATTGTAAGCAATAGCCAGCTGTTCCTTAGTCTTATACCCGTAAGCCTTCTTTATGAATGACAGGTATAGTGCGGCATACTTGATGGACTTATCATAATTTGCAATTACCTCTTCAAAGGTGTCCCCAACGGTATTCTTTTTCGCGCGTCGTTGTATCTCCTTAAACGTATTCTCCCTTATTTGCATCAAGCCAAAAGACTCAAAGCCAGTTTTACTTTTCACTCCTCTGTAGTAGTTTGGATTCTTCTTAAGGCGTTCGCCAACGGTTTTTACCCTATTTTTATCATCTATACCGGTGTGCTCAGCCACTATGAGTGATGCAATCAGGTATGGGTCAACGCCGTATGTCCTACTCCACTCGGATATGGATTTTGCAATATGCTGGCCGAAAACTATCTTGAGCTTTGCATACACATTCACTTTCTTAGGAATATATCTCTTTTTTGGCACCATCATTGCAACGTTACTGTTGATCTCTTTTGCAATTTGTACTTCTTGTGCCA
>DYJQ01000023.1:0-10592 GCA_020723045.1 Candidatus Micrarchaeum sp. | reverse complement strand
ACCATCATTGCAACGTTACTGTTGATCTCTTTTGCAATTTGTACTTCTTGTGCCACCTGGATCCCTCTCACATCTGAAATCTATCTCTTCTCATGCTTAAATCCTTTTTGTTTGAACTAAAACATATGCTAAAGGCCACGACGAGCGCACCAAAACTAAACCATCATCATAAAAGAGAATTAGGCCAGTCCAGAGGACTGGCGGTGGCGTTTTTTGTGCTTTCGCACACGCGACCTTTCGGCCGCTAACTCGGAGTGGAGCTACACTACACTTTCTGGGCAAATATTTATAAATGTTGATGCACATATACAGCCTTTCGACGGCACATCGTCGTTAATTTCTCTACCTAAACGGCCTGCTGTTCCGTCGCAAGAGCCTTGAATCCTTGAGGAATGGCGCAATCTCTATCTCGTGGTATATCCTCTCAACTGCCTTAGGGTCTATAAGCGCCCTCAAATCCACATCAATTAGTACAGCCGGGTATGAATAGTTGTCGTTTATGGCACACAGGGAGTAAAGCGTATTTACAATATCACTGTTCTCGCCAAAGAATTCAATCCTGACGGGCCGGTCATTCCTCCCCGCCTTTATATACGATACGTTGAGCCGCTCTGAATACGGCAGCAGGTCTTTGAGCACTGGATTTGTCTTTGCATCCTTTGAGTATGTGAGCGTTTTCGTGCGCTCGCCCTTTTTCAGGACCATATCGAGCAGTGTGCTGTCGGTGCTGTTTGCCATCACGGATGCATCCAGTATCGCCCCATACTCCTCCATCACCCTCTTGCTCCTGCTATCCTTTACTACCCCCGCCAGCTTTTGTTCGTGCCGTTCAAACAGTTGCATATAGAGGCCGAGCAGTTCATCATATTCCCCTCTCATATCCTTGTTTGCAGGCCTGTCGCCAGGCAGTGGCGCGAGCGAGCCGTCAATGAGCATGAGGTCGCACATCCCAGCCACCTTATGTGCGAGCCCTATCTCCTCCTTCAGCCTCACAATATTCCTATACTGGCTTAATTCCAGCAGGTCCATCGAACCGTGCGTGTGCACGTTCTCGGCTGGGAAAGGGGAAGGTATGTACTCATGCTTGTACAGCTTCCCATCCCTATACTCAAAAACAACACCAACCGTCTTGGTTATTATGAGGTCGAACGCATGGAACTCCTGCGAGACAATGCTTGTATCAACCGCCCCCACTCTAAGGTTGAGATCGTTTGGTGTGCATTCAAGCTTAAGCCCGCCAACCTCGTTTAACCTCTCCGCGCACTCAATCCTTGTCTTCTCCACTCTCTGCAACTCGCCTATAAGCTCCCTCACGTTCTCCATTGGATGGATTTCATATTCTAATGTATATAATGTTTAGTACAGTGTATTTCCACTATGTCAGCAGATGTTGAAGTAAAGCAGGTCATAATCATACGCAGCGACATTCAGATGGGAAAGGGAAAGATGGTTGCACAGGGGAGCCACGCGGCCGTAAGGGCGTATGCGGAAGCAAAAAAGAGAACCCCGCATATCGTTTCAGAGTGGGAGATGGGGGGTGAGAAAAAGGTTGTGGTGAAGGCCATGCTGGAGGAGATGGAGAGGATTTATGCCCTAGCTCACAGGACACTCCCCTGCGTGATGATACGCGATGCGGGGCTCACACAGTTGGAGCCAGGCACAATCACGGCAATGGCGATAGGCCCGGCCAAATCTTCTGATATAGACCCATTAACAAAACACCTCAAGCTCCTATAATATTTATAAAATATGTTTACATACATTTATTTTATGGCAAAAGAGAAGCTCATAAAAAATAAGGGCAAGACGGCTGCAAAAAAGCCTCCAATTAAAAGCGAGGTGCTTAGAGATGACCTCAAACTCAGGTATGATACTGGAGAGAGCGAGATGGTGGTGCCCGTTGAGGTAGCAAAGGGTGAGGCGCCAAAGAAGAGATTGGAGGTTGGTGTAGAGGGCGGTGCTAGGTGGGATATATTCTTCGCATACTTCTTCTCATGGCTTGGCGGTGCAGTGCTCTATCTTATAGCGAAGGATGACGAGACGAGATGGCACGGTTTCCATGCAATAGTGCTGGGCATTGTTGATGCCATCCTGTGGTTCACGTTCATACTCGGCCCGCTCATGTGGCTCTACATGCTCTATGTTGGCTGGAAGGGCGCAAATGGCGAGAGGGTTGAGGTGCCCGCACTCACACAGCTCACAGATGAAAACTTCGATAAGTTCAAAGAGGCAATAAAACCCTCATCGTAACCTGTACATCCATTGCAGTAATTTCATTTTTTATGATTCAAAATCTGTATATCTGGATGTAAGGGGTATCACTGATAATCCTTTCATCCCCCTTCTTTATCAGCCCTTTCTTGGCTAAGTATTCGATTGACTTTTTTCCTGCCGCATTAATAGACTCAAAACTGCCATCAAGCAGCTCCATATCATTGCCTATGTAGAATGCGCGATACTTATCCAAATCGATAACAGTATTATTTTCCCTTAGCACCTTCCCAATCAACTCCTTATCACATAGCGCAAAAACAACCCTTCCATTTATCTCGTGTCTTCTGCAGTACATATACGCTAATAACCCCTTGAACTTATTTAAAGATTCACACTCATATAGTCTTATGGCCGACCCAGAGGTGTCACAGGAAGGCGGGGAATCAGTTGACAAGGTATACGAAGAGCTGATCGCCAGCTCCAACGAGTTATACGACAAAAAAGAGTATGAGGGGGCTCTCCAGAAGTATGAGGAGGCGAGCAAGCTCGACCCAAAACAGGGCCTAGCGTGGTATATGAAGGGGATGACTCTTCTCAAGATGTCAAAGTTTGAGGAGGCGCTCCTAGCGTTTGACATGGCATCAAAGCTTGATGTCAATATTATAGAGCCATTGATTGGCAAGTCATATGTTTACCTTAAGCTGTTCAGGTTTGAGGATGCAATAAAATACCTCAAGGATATCTTTGTGAGGACAGCTGAGACGCACACTGCATGCCTGATAGGGCTGTGCTATGTGTTTATGGAGAATGAGGATGAGGCGGTTGTCTGGTTCAGGCGCGCTTTTGAGAAGGATAAGGTGTTTACGCTCAAGTTTTTTGATGATATGTACCTCGAGCTAGTTTTGAAGGATGAGAACATAACCTCAGATGAGAAGGTGGCGGTGAAGGCTGCGATAGATAAGCTGAAGAAGAAGCTGGGCTAATCCCCGGAATGAACAGCATTTCACATTTGGTATGGCTCGTGTGTTATCCAAGCAGTTTCCTTAAAACCCCTAATAGGCTCTTTGCCCACTTTTTCTTGAACCCGGAGAACATCCTGAATATTTCATGTGTGGACATCTTTCTAGCGTGGGCAACGTATGTATGCTCCTTACTAGTCTTGCCCATAACCTCTTTTTCCTTGAATTCCTCCCCTTTCTTCTTTACTTCTGTAGGCTTGGGTGCCTCCCGCTGTGCTCCGCCCTCGCTTGACATGTTCTCTATTTGGCTAGGAAGTATTTTATTATTTAAACGCAAATTCCTTACTGTGCAAGTATTGATAAAATAATAGAGAGCTTCAGCGTGAATGGTGTATCAATATGGTGATGAGAAGATATCAAAGATTGCTGTTGAACATATTTTCAGTTGTGTCTGTTGTATTGCTTTGGCATTACCTTTCTGCAAACAACCTCATCAGCCCTCTCTTTCTTCCTCCACCGGAACGTCTTGTAGAAACATTTGTGGAGATGGCCTTGAGCGGTGAGCTCTTCTTAGATATAGGAATGAGCACTGTGCGCATATTGATAGGGTTTATAGTTGCATTCCTTGTTGCAGTCCCGCTGGGCCTGCTCGCAGGCAGTAATGATATCATACGCAATCTCCTAAAACCTTGGGTGCAGTTATTGCAGCCCATCCCAGGTGTTGCCTGGGTGCCGTTTGCGTTTCTGCTCTTCGGCCTCAGCAACAGCGCCGCGGTTTTCATAATAGGGATTGCGGCGTTCTTCCCAGTATTCATAAACGTGATGACGGGCGTGCAGACTTTAGACAGGGACCTTATAAACGTAGCAAAGACACTGGGTGCTAATAAGTTGCAGATGATAACAAAGGTGATCCTTCCGGGCGTGGTCCCCGACCTTATCGCCGGCTCGCGTGTAGGTATAGGGCTTGCGTGGCGCGCAGTCGTAGCCGCTGAGATGATAGGCCTGCCACAGGGCATTGGCTCGGTGCTCATTGATGCCGAGAACACTGCACAGACCGATGTGATGGTCGTGTGTATGATTACACTGAGTGTGCTCATGATGATATTTGAGAAGATGATATTCGAGAGTCTTGAGAAAAGGGTGGAGCGGTGGAAGGGGATAGATGAGGAATGATTTAGTTGTGTGGGTGAGTGGTGATGAGTGCAAAAAAACCTAAAAAAATCATATTAAAGGTGGACAATATAACCGTCCAGAGGCCTTTTGGCGGCCCAATACTTGAAAACATCTCCTTTGATGTTTATGAGGGTGAGTTCCTCTCGATTGTTGGTGCATCTGGTGGGGGCAAGAGCACACTACTGCGGTCGCTTGCAGGCCTTTTTCCGCCAGTCTCAGGAAAGATATACTTCAGAGATGAAGAGATGCGTGCACCCCGTGTTGAGGTGGGCCTCGTCTACCAGAGCTATGCGCTCTTTCCCTGGCGTACTGCACTCGAGAATGTGGAGTTTGGGCTTGAACTTCGCAACATCCCGCGGGTGAAGAGGAGGCAGGTCGCGGTAGAGGCCCTTGAATTGATGGGCCTTAGCGAGGATAAGGATAAGTTTCCGATTGAGCTTTCAGGAGGGATGCAACAGAGGGTTGCGATTGCACGGGAGATAGTGAACAAGCCCAAGGTATTGATGCTCGATGAAGGGTTCTCGGCGCTTGATGTGCAGACGTGCAGGCAGACCGAGGAGCAACTCCTTCACTTGCAGGCCAAGTTCAAGATGACCATAATTTTGGTGACGCACATGTTGGAGCAGGCGCTTGCGCTCTCTGATAGGGTGATTGTAATCAGCGATGGGGAGATAAAGGAGACGCTTGAGCTGGATGGCGGGAAGAGGCCGCGCGATATAGACCAGCCGGAATTCAGGAAGCTTTTGCGCTCGACTGAGGCACTGATACGGCCCACGCCAAAAATAGAGACGTTTGTAAGGGACCTTGCAGGCGTGTAATTATATTTATTTACTTATATAACAAACCATATGGAGAACGAGGGAGAAGGAGAAATACAGGGCGGCTTGCCGCAAGGGAAGGCTAGAAGATATATAGCAACGCGCGGCATACCGAGTAAGGAGTCTTTCTACTTGCCAGCCCACTATTCACCTGAGTTGAGGAAGTTTCAGGATGATGGCGAGAATATGCTCCGCAACTACTGGAGTGTTGAGGAGCTGATCAATTTCATATTTCCGAAGAAGTACCAGCCCACGTACAACGAGATTGCCGATAAGTTCATGCGCGAGCTTTTGCAAAGGCACAGGATGGAAGGCAGTGTGCTATCCAGATTTGTGAGGTCGAATGCACTCTCAAAAGCCACATTTTACAATAGGGTGCTGCCACGGATGAAACGCGTCGGCCTCATAAAGGTTGAGAGGGAGACGATCTCACCCGAGCATTCAAAGAGAAAGTACAGGCCGATGTCGGTCTCACTGAGCAAGACATTCGGCAACTACTTGTGCAAGATCGGCGAGTCGTGGCTTGCAATAATAGATGATGCGAAGAGCAGGCCGCCAAAACACGAGGATGAAGTGGGTGGGGAGAAGCCCGCACATGCGCAAGTGCAAGGCCAAGAGAGTGCTGGGGTTAATGAAGTGCAGAGCTGAAAGTACGGGGTTGTTTTTGTATGTTCATAGAACTCATTACACTCATTGCATCGCTTGTGGTGCTTGCCAAGGCATCTGATTTAGTTATTGTTAACGCGGTCAAGCTCTCGAACTTCTTCGGTATAAGCCATCTTGCAGTTGGTTTCCTCCTCGTCGCAGTGATAACCTCTCTTCCTGAACTGTCCGTATCAGTGATATCATCACAGATGGGTGAGGGCGCAATTGCCGCGGGCAACGTGTTCGGCTCAAACATAGCAAACATACTCCTTATCCTCGGTGCTGGCGCGTTCTTCTACGGGATGAAAATCGATAGGAAGAAGCTGGGCGATATAGGAATGATATTGGTGCTCACCACCATAATTTCAGTATACATAGTGTTCAGCAGCATGCTGTTTGGCAGGGCGCTCGGTATGGTTGACGGCACGGCACTGCTCATTCTCTTCCTCGTATATGCATACTATATACTCAAGAAAGGGAGGATTAGTTGGAATGGCAAAGAGGGCGGAGTAGAAAATGGGAGGGTATACAAGCATCAGGCGTTCTATGCGTTTATCTATTTTGCATTCTCAATCATCGTTGTGCTTGTGAGTGCAAGCTTTGTGGTGAGCTCTGCGGTATCACTCGCAAGCTTGTTGGGGATTGCGGAGAGTTTTATAGGCGCTACGGTAATCGCAGTCGGCACTTCCCTGCCGGAGCTCTCCATCGATTTGCAGGCCATCCGAAAGAGGCATTACGGGATTGCGTTGGGTGATGCAATCGGGAGCAACATAGCCAACATTACATTTGTGCTTGGGGTGGCGGCGGTGATAAACCCCATAACGATTGTGCTGCCGGTCTTCATAGCGGCCCTCCTGTTTGCGGTTGTGGCGAATATCGTGCTGTTCTACGTCGCAGCGGTTGACAAAAAGCTCGGGAGGCTGGGTGGCTTTCTTTTTCTTTTCATGTACGCGATATACATAATGTGTATATTCTATCTCCAACTCTCGGAAGTGCTTCCGCCCGTGCCATGAGTCCATTTTCGGTTTTGTACAAATTCTCATATGGATTTCTACAGAGCCCCAGAGAAGGGATTTTATGGTTCGCGGTGGGGCGAGTGGCGACAAGTGCGTGTATGAGAAAGTGCTCAGGAGGGAGGAGTCCACATTCAAGTATCCCATACCGTTAGGTGCATACAGCGACCGCCCTATGGTTGAGTATCTGGGTCGTAGGATGATACTCTCCAAGGCGGATGCAAGATCAGTCGAGCTGCTCACTGAGAGTGTATACTCTCAGAAGCTCGGGCTTGGTGAGACGCTTGATGTAAACGATGGCAATAAGCTTGAAATAAAGGAGGTTGGATCGCCGCATGGTCACAAATAAGGTACGCGTCTATGAGGCCGTCGGGGGCTACACCCCTTCTGATACATGGGCCAGTGTTGCAGTCGTGGAAGACCTTGTGACATTAGTAGATGGCAGTGTGCTCTACTTAGATAGCTTCGGTAGCAGGCTTGGGCAACAAGGTGGTGAACGTTACCCTGAGGACTGCAAATGGAGTGCTTGAGGGATGGACCCTCGAAGTGGAGGGCAAATCTGCAGAGTAGTTCTCACACCATCTTGTGAAACTTTTAAATATTTTCCATTTTCAATATCTACAGTCTTTTTCTTTTAGTGTTTGTGGGAGACTAAAGGAACAGGTGCATGTTTATGGAGCAAAGTTTTGACCCGAAAAAGGGCACGACAACAGTGGGGCTTGTTGGCAAGGATGGTGTGGTACTTGCCGCGGATATGCGTGCGAGCATGGGCTATTTCCTGGCTAACAGGGAAACTGAGAAGGTACACAAGCTTGATGAGCATATAGGCATGACAATTGCAGGCAGTGTTGGCGATGCACAGGCGCTCGTGAGATGGATGCAGGCGGAACTCAAGCTCTTTAAACTACAGAACAATACACTCATGCCCGTGAAGGCCGCATCAACGCTTCTTGCAAACATCCTCTTTCAGCAGAAATACTTCCCATTTTTGGTGCAACTCCTGGTTGCGGGCGTTGATGAGAATGGCCCTGCGATATACAATCTTGACCCAATAGGCGGTGTGACGACAGAGAAGTATACCTCAACAGGCAGCGGCTCCCCCGTGGCTTATGGTGTGCTTGAAACGCACTACAAAGAAGGTATGAAGGTGGATGACCTCCTTCCCGTTGCGGTGAAGGCAATAAGCATTGCAATGAAGAGGGATATAGCCACTGGCGATGGTATTTACCTAGTCTCGATAACCCAGAAGGGATACAGGGTTTATACTAAGGAAGAGATACAGGCCTTTCTTTCATAAATAATTCTTGATTGTATTCATTTCATCTCTTTTCATTAAAAAACAAGCAGACACGGAAACAAGAGAACATACATAGACAATACAAAAGAAGGTGTATTTTGAATGGATAAGGCAGAACTGAAAAAGAAGGCAGAAGAGCTTTTGCCACCAGCGTGCGGTCTCACAAAGCTGGAGCTTGAAGGCCCGGATGTTGCAGTCTATCTGACCAACCCGGCGCCGTTCTATGAAAGCGAGGAGAACATAAAGAACCTCTCGCGCGGCCTCCGCAAGAAGATACTGGTAAGATGTGATGCGGATGTGCGTAAGAGCCCTGAGGAGACGCTTGCGACCATACGCGCGATAATCCCAGAGGATGCCGGAGTCGGTGAGAATGATATAGTGTTTCTACCCGAGTTTGGCGAGGTGGTGGTCAATGCACTCAAGCCAGGCCTTGTAATCGGGAAAGGCGGGGTAAATCTGAAGGACATAATGGTAAAGACGGGGTGGGCTGTAAGGGTGCAGCGCTCCCCTACGATTCCCTCCAACATCATAAGAGGGATAAGAGGCTCCGAGGCTGTGAGTGCCGCAGAACGGAAGAAATTCCTCTCAAGTTTTGGAAAAAAGGTCAATGTGGTGCGGGAGGAGGCTGGCGTGGAGTGGGTGAAGGTAGTCGCACTTGGCGCATTCAAGGAGATCGGCCGTTCCTGCCTACTGGTCCAGACGAATAAGGAGAGGGTATTGATAGATATGGGCATGAACAACGATACCACAGACCCGAGCCGTGCCTATCCCTATCTTGACAGTGCTGGCCTTGCTATCCAGGAGATCGATGCGGTTATAATCTCGCATGCGCACACAGACCACAGCGGTTTCCTTCCATACCTATTCAAGCTGGGTTATGATGGGCCTGTCTTCTGCACCCCGCCAACGCGCGATTTGATGACGCTTTTGCAGTTCGACATAATAAAAGTAATGAATATGACTGGAAAGGAACCCCCATACTCTGACTCGGACATCCGCAAGACAGTGGCCCACACCATCACACGGCATTATGATGAAGTTACGGATATAACCCCAAACATGAAGCTCACGTTCAGGAATGCCGGCCACATACTCGGCAGTGCCACTGTGCACCTGCACATAGGCGACGGCAAGCACAACATTGTCTATTCTGGCGACGTGCGCTATACACCATCAACAATGTTCGAGCCTGCGGATACTCTCTTCCCGCGTGTCGAAACGCTCTTTATTGAGAGTACATACGGTGCAAAGAATGATATCATGCCACGCTCATATGAACGCGACCAGAACCTGTTTGACTCTGCGATGGAGACCCTCAAGAACGGAGGCAAGGTGCTCATCCCTGTGTTTTCTGTGGGCCGTTCGCAAGAGGTAATGCTCACGCTTGAGAAATTCGTGCACGGCAAGGAGGCAGAGTTCCCTTACAAGGTATACATTGATGGCATGATACTGGAGACGACTGCGTTCCACACTGCATACCCGGAATACTTGAAAAAGGGCGTGCAGAGGAGGATACTATCTGACGAGTCGCCATTTGAATCGCCAATATTTGAGGCAGTTAAAAAGGATAGGAAGGAGATTGTGGATGGCGAGCCATGCATAATACTTGCGCCATCCGGCATGCTTACAGGAGGCCCCTCAAATGAGTACCTCAAGATGTTGGCTGAGGACCCAAAGAACTCAGTATTCTTCGTGGGCTACCAGTCAAGCACATCAATAGGCCGCAGGATACAGAATGGCGAGAAGGAACTGCAGGTGACAGATGAGCAGGGGAGGATACGCAACCTCCAGCTCAATCTACAACACAAGACGATTGAGGGGTTCTCGGGCCATTCTGACCGCAGACAGTTGATTGCGTTCGTGAGGGACATGAACCAGAATTTCAGGAACATATTCACCATGCACGGCGAGGCTGGCAAGTGCGAGGAGATGGCGAGAACGCTCGGCTACATTTTCAAGACCGAGGTAAGGGCCCCCATGAATATGGACGCCATCAGGATTGCATAAGATGGTCTGCATTTTTTCTTTGATAGGATTGCTTTTTCGTTTGGTTTTTGATTTTCCGACGCTGCTTATTGTCAGTGTTATAGTTGATATTGAGCCCTCTAGTGGCGATCCTCACTGATGTAAGCTGCTCTAAAGGAGCCAACAAAGAAAATAATGGACGTCTTTAGGCTGGCCCAGGATTCATCGTTTAAGAAAATCTTGTGGACTTCATTTTTTGGTGTTTAGAGGGCAATCCCCTTTTAGGTTTGTTTTCTTCCCAGCAAGTTTATCTCTTTTGCACTATATCATTTGTGATTGGTATATTGCTTTATGCAGTAATTCTCGCCAGCAAATTATTCTTCAGCATGTTTGTCAAATGATTGACGTATTAATGCCATAACATCTTCGATTTGGTCAACCGAACTTAAGTAGGTCTCTACGCCTCCGGCTCTGTAGAAATCCTCATACGACGGATCATTAAGCGTGA
>DYJQ01000022.1:2290-16162 GCA_020723045.1 Candidatus Micrarchaeum sp. | reverse complement strand
GGCCTTGTCCCTCCAGTGCAAACAACCTTATGTAATCCTGACCCATTCGCTTCCAACTCATATTTAAAAGCATATTTTGTTAAGATGTGTAGTGTGTTATTATGAGAATCCCAGCTGTTGCAGGAATGTTTTATCCAGATGATCCACACAGCCTTCTTGAGGAGATTGACGGCCTCCTAAAAAATGCAAAGAGAAAGGATATGAGTGGAAAGCTTAGGGGCCTTATTGTGCCACACGCAGGTTATGTGTATTCGGGCATTGTAGCCGCAGCCGGCTACCGCCTCCTGAAAGAGCACAATTCGGATTATGATGACATAATAGTTATGGGCCCATCGCATTACGCGACGTTCTACGGTGCGGCCACCGTACCTTCTGATGTATGGGAGATGCCGCTCGGCCCTGTGCAAATGCACCCGATGGCTGGCAAGTACATTGTCCCATTGCGCGAGGTGCACGAGCGCGAACATTCAGTTGAGGTGCAGATACCTTTCATACAGGTATGCGCGCCCAAGGCCAATATCTACCCGCTTGTGCTTGGAGACGTAGCACCCGAAGAGCTCGCAAACGACGTATACAAACGGCTTAATGAAAGAACATTGGTTATCGCGAGTTCTGACCTAAGCCATTACTACCCTTACGATACGGCCATCAAGCTCGACTCCATCGCAAATGAAGCCATACCAAAACTAGATGCGGAGAGGGTGAAGCAGGATGTGGAGGCATGCGGCAAGAGCGCAATCCTGGCACTGATGTACATTGCACTGCACGAGCACTGGCGGTGTGAATTGCTGGATTACAGGAACTCTGGTGATACAGGCGGCGATAAAGAGAGCGTGGTTGGGTATGGCTGCTATGGCTTCTTTTCTGACTAAATCTGAGAAAGAGTATTTGCTAACGCTTGCGCGTGGAGCAATTAAAGCAAGGCTAATGGGAGAGCAGTTTGCTGAGAAGAAACCACCATCGAAAATCCTTCTCGAAAAGCGCGGGGTTTTCGTCACCCTTACTGAGAATGGAGAATTGCGGGGGTGCATTGGGTATTTGGAGCCCATAAAGACAATCGTACAAGCCGTACGCGAGAACGCGGAAAATGCAGCGTTTGAGGACACGAGGTTTATGCCGATAAAGGAAGAGGAGCTGGACAAGATAAAGATTGAGGTGTCGATACTGTCTCCTTTAGAAGAACTGAAGGTAAAAGATGCACAAGACCTGCTAAAACAGCTAAAGCCAGACGTCCACGGCCTCGTAATCCGCAAGGGATGGGCTGGTGCAACGTTCCTACCACAAGTGTGGAATGAGCTCAAAACGCATGATGAATTTCTCTCCAACCTGTGCCTCAAAGCCGGCCTAAGGCCGGATGAGTGGAAGGACACTTCAACAATGAAATTTTACGTTTACACTGTTGACGAATTTTCAGAATGAATAATGTTTCTGCAGTTGTTGCCTTAACCCTCCATGCTTTTCTTGAGTTTTGCAATTTCATCCCAGAGCGCAGTGTTCCTGTGCAACGGGTCCATCCTCGCCTTTGCCTCATTTGCACCCGAGGCGCCCGATGAACAGCCGCATGTTTGCCGTTTGCCTATATAACCACCGACTCACCGGGCATTATGACGTCTGCAAACGCAACGCTGCCGCACACATGCCGTACTCTGCCACCCATACCCCACATCATATAAATAATTATCAAACGAAATTATATGTATGGATGGAGTGGGCGAGGCACCTGCTATTGGGAGCGAGGCTTTGGAGAAGGACACAGCATCTCCCGTAGATGCAACACTCTCAAAAAAGATAGAACTCTGGAAGGGCAGGCTTCTCGACATCTCGCTCAAGAACAGGCTGGTCAATTTCAGGGAGAGCAGTTCCACCCTCCCGCTTTCTATTGATTCCCCAGCGTTGTTCTATGAATCGCTTGTTGAGGGTGGCGTACAGTATGGCTTCTCCAAGAGCGGTGTGCAACAGAAACTCGCGCCAACCCCCTCAAATTCAAATGACAAGACGGAAAAGTTGAAAAAGGGCAGGGAATCTCAACAGACACAACCCCTGCCAGAACTTCAAAGGCTTGAGAAGAACGTGCTCAAAACACTGCACAACGATGTGGAAACACACAAGCGGCTCTACAACATATACTTGGCGGCTAATGAGAGCATAACCGAGCAGGCGGTGAATACCCTTTACGTGGCATTTGGCATGCTTGAGTATGAGGATAAGGAGTGCAACGCAACGCTTAGGGCCCCTCTCGTTATGGTCCCTGCAAAGATTGAGAGAAAGAAGAGCATGCCCAAGAATAAGCACCCATTTACACTCTCATTCCTGGATGATGATATATACATAAACCCCGCGCTAAGGCAGAAGCTCTTGATACAGAATGGCATTGATATTGATGAGGAATTCGATTCATTGGGTGAGTATTTCAGCAAGCTTAGAGAAAAGGTGAAGGCATATGGGTGGGGGGTTGCAGATAGTGAAGTATGGCTTGGCGTATTCTCATTCCAGAAGCTCTCCCTCTACATGGACATGATAAAGAATAGGGAACGCATCATGGAACACCCTGTGATGCGCGCGCTTGCTGGCGATACTGCTGGCCTTTACGATTCCGCAAAAGCGATCAGCGGAAAACAAATAGACGATGTGGACCCGCGAGAGACATTCTTCGTTTTGGATGCCGACTCGAGCCAGCAGGAGGCCATACTCGCAGCACGGAACGGCCTTAGCTTTGTACTGCAGGGCCCCCCGGGCACGGGCAAGAGCCAGACGATCGCAAACATAATCGCGCAACTGCTCGCAGATGGCAAACGCGTCCTCTTTGTGAGCGAGAAGATGGCTGCGCTTGAGATTGTGAAGAAGAGGCTCGACTCGACGGGTATAGGCCACTACTTGTTGGAGCTGCATAACGCCAACACCACTGGTAAGAAATGGGTGCTTGAGCAGTTCGATAAAGCACTCATCGAGAACCGCCTCTATAACATAGATGAAAAGCTGATGGACCAGCTCGTGGATTCGCGGGAGGTTCTCCATAAATACGGTGAGGAGCTTATGGGCGAGCCCCAGGACCAGCTACCCGTATACAAGATACTGGGCCGCCTCGCAAAACTCGAGCATATTGAGTTTGCAGGTGCCGACCTGGGCGTGATCCTTGATTTTGACGAGTTCAAGAAGAATAGGGCACTGCTCGAGGAAATCGACCTTTACGAGAGACAACTGCGCGAGTATAATATGAGCCTGCTCAAGCATGTGAACAACAAAGGTATAGGCATATTCATAGACATAAAGAAGGCGAGCCTTAAAGAGGCACTTGCAACTGCACTCGAGGCGTTGGAGTATGTAAAGGAGGATGCGAGGCAGTTGAGCGAGGTTGCAGGCCTCAATTTCACGTGTGTTGCAGACCTAAAGGATATGGACAAAAAAATGGAGCTGCTCCTCACAATTCCGAAGACATCGTACAGTTGGGGTGAGCACTGGTTCTCATTGGATGGGGCAAGGCTTAGGGGGATTGTGCATGACTACAGCATCAAGCTGAATGAGTATAACGCGATAGGCGCATACCTAAGCTCAAAGTACAGGCCATCATTCTTCGGTTATGAGAAGCCACTCGCCCCCCTCTACAAAAGGCTTGCCGGCATATACTCGCTTTCGCTCGTGCGATTCATAGACCCGCGCTACCACGCGATCGCTTCTGAAATCAAGGCATTCATTGCGGATGGCCATCACCCGCAGTATGAGGAGCTGTTGAATGATGTAGGCAAACTGCTCGAGTACAGGAAGATAGAGAAAGAGCTTGATGGGTTGAGGGATGAAGTGTGCGGTGCAATAAAGGGGAGTGAGGTCAACGCGAGTGAGATATATTCAATGCTAGACTGGGTTGAGAATGCAAAAAAGACGGAAGGGGTGTGCAATAAACGGCTGGTGGGGTCGCTTTCAAACGGGGTTGATGTAGCCCCTGTTGCGGCCAAGTTTAAAGATGACGTGGGCAAATTCATGGATGCATACCTCAAAGTGACTGAGTACTTCGAGCCGGATGCAGTGCAAAGGATATTTATGCCGGCACGGTGGGGGATGCTCGGCGAGAAGCTTGAGTTTATAGAAAAGAACGCGGATGAGATCTCAAAATGGGTTGAGTTCAAGAATACCTTGGGGCAGTTGAGCCCGCAAGTGAGAGAGATATTCGAGAAGAGCATGAAGGATGAGGGGCGCAACTATAAAGTGAGCGAGCTCTACGAGAAAGTGTTCCTCCAGACGCATCTGGGCCGCATCAACCTCGACTTTGCAAAGCGCAGCCGCGAGTATCTCGATCTCATACAATCTAAGTTCATACAGAGTGATAGAGAGCATAAGTACTACTCGCGCAACCGCATAATTGAGATGATTGAAGCGAAGAAGCCAAAGATATCATTGACATCGCAGAGCTCGGAGATAGGGATGCTTAAGAAGGAGATTGGGAAGAGCAGGAGGCATAAGCCATTGCGTCAGTTGTTTGCGGACATACGCAACCTTGTGTTCTTGCTCAAACCTTGTTTCATGATGAGCCCGCTCTCAGTCGCGCGGTTCATAGACCCGGATGTCGTGCAGTTTGATACGGTTATATTTGATGAGGCATCACAAATCATGGTTGAGGACTCCATAAGCTCGATAGTACGCGGCAAGCAGGCAATCATAGTTGGCGACTCAAAGCAGCTGCCCCCAACCACATTCTTCAGGGTGGTCGATGATGAGGAGATTGAAGAGGGGGTTGAAACGGCATCAAGCATACTCGATGAAGCCGCATCCGTGCTTGGCACCCACACACTCCGCTGGCATTATAGGAGCAAGGATGAGTCCCTCATAAACTTCTCCAACAAGCATTTCTATAACGGGGAGCTGATCACATTCCCCAATAACCGGGTGGACAGCTTTGCTATAGAGTTCGTGCACGTTAGTAACGGTGTATACGAGCGCGGCGGGAGCAGGCAAAACCGTGTTGAGGCGAGGAAGGTTGTTGAGCTGGTAAAGAGGCATTTCGACACCACGCCCAACAAGTCGCTCGGCGTGATTGCATTCAGCATTGCACAACAGCAGGCCATACTTGAGGAGCTTGACCTCTTCCTCCAGCACAACCCTTCATACATCGTATACATGAACGGCGATGGCCTGCACGGCTTTTTTGTGAAGAATCTGGAGACTGTGCAAGGGGATGAGAGGGAGACTATCATAATAAGTGTGGGCTACGGCCGCGATGCAGACGGCAACCTCTCGCTTAACTTCGGCCCGCTAAACCGGGAAGGCGGGATAAAGAGGCTCAACGTGGCAATCTCAAGGGCGATTGAGAAAGTGGTCGTGGTATCATCAATACTGCCGGAGGAGATAGAGGCGGCGCGGAGCTCGGGTGAGGGCATACAGATGCTCAAGAGATACTTGGAGTATGCACGGTTTGGCACGGGTGTGTATACATCGAGGAGGGAGTTTAATTCAGACTTGCAGGAAGCGGTGTACAGACGGCTTAGGGATGCCGGCCTTGACGCGCACCCCAGCGTTGGCAACTCGCCATTCAACATTGATATCGCAATACGCGACCCTAACGATATCGGCAGGTACGCGCTTGCAATCGAGCTGGACAGCAATGTGTATAAGGGCTCGATGAACACCCGCGATAGGGATAGGATCAGGAGGGAGGTGCTGGAATCGTTTGGGTGGAAGGTCCACCGGATATGGTCTTATGATTGGTTCCTAAACCCGGCAAAGGAGGTTGAGATGATAGAGACCATACTAAAAAGGCCTGATGCCGTGCCTCTCGCTGAAAGTGAGGAGCGCATAAAGAAGAGATGGAATAAGGTTGAGAATGAACTCTCATTTGCAATAAAGGAATATGAAGCGGCAGATTTCAGAGGGGTCTTGGTTGGCGAGGATTTTTACAAGTATGATTTTTACCCACTCATAAAAAAGGTCATAAAGCGCGAATCGCCTATAGATATTGGGCTTGTGATGGAGAGGGTATTTGGAGTGTTCGGTGTGAAAGATTCTGCAAAATCGCGTGCGCGGTTCAATACTGTAATTGAGATGCACTCGCCAGACCACGACATAACGCTTGATGATGGTGTGTTCTGGATGGGAGAACGGAAATTCTTCTTCCCAGTGAGGAAGGGGGGCGAGGATGAGAGGCCGCAGAATTATATCACCATGCCGGAATTGCGGCTTGCTGTACTGATAGTGGCTGATAATGCGATATCCATTGCCAAGGAGGACATGCCAAAAGAGGTTGCTGCACTATTCAGCATAAAACGGGCCTCGCCAAAGTTCAGGGCAAGGGTGAACCTTGCAGTGAATGAGCTGATAAGCGAGGGTTATCTCAACGATGGTGAGAAGATAACCGTGAACAAGACGGCATTCTTGAAGAAGGAATAGCATATGAGAAGGAGGAAATCGGACCATGAAGAATGACTTTAGTTAGTGGAACCTCGACTGCGAAGACTGTTTTTGAAATTGCAACAATAAAGTAAGAAACGCCAGCACAAACACCCAAAACAACCGCACTAAGTTGAATATGAATCTCAAAGCAGCAGCAACAATAGTTGCAAATAGCATCCACACGTACTTTTTCACATCCATAATTAAATTTAACATATTCATTCGTTAGTCCGTCCATTCCTTGGCCTTGCAAATAGGGGTTAGCATCTCTCCACATCGTACACGCTACTGGTTGTAGGTGCGTCATTCTCGTTTTTTCTCCTCCTTCGGCGCTTATTTGGCGGATGCCCTTCTTTAACGACTCTGCAGACGATTTCGTTCCTTTAATTTCAGTGCCTGTTCTCTCGTCCAAATACCCGGAATCTTCTCGCCGCAGTTTTTGCATCGTGAATGAGCAACATCGAATGTGCTCTTCACTTCAACCATATAGCCCATCCTCGCGACCAGGAGCTGGCCGCACTTTGGACAGTAGGTGCTCTCAAACTGTGAGATTACATTGCCCAGATAGACATACTTGAGGCCGGCATCGAGTGCAATCTCGCGTAGTGAGAGTAAATCATCTAGGGTTGCGGGTGGCGTATCGAGCATTTTATAGTGCGGGTGGAACGCAATGAAATGAAGGGGCATATTGGGGTCAATATCCGCAAGCCATTCGGCCTCCGCCCTTACTTCATCCCTACTGTCATTTTTCCCGGGAACCACTAGCGAGGTTATCTCCACCCACATGTTGTTGTATTTCTTTGCCTCTTTGATGGAGTCGAGAACATGGTCCAGCATTGCACCAGTATATTGCGAATAAAACTTCCTGCTGAACCCTTTGAGGTCTATGCTCGTGGCGTGTATGTATTTTGACGCCTCCCTCCAGAACTCTGGCGTTCCGTACCCATCAGTGACTAGTATATTGAATAGGCCTTCCTCCATCGCCAGCATGCCCATATCCCTATGGTACTCGAACCATATAGCCGGCTCGTTATATGTGTATGCGAGCGAACTGCACCCATAGAGCTTGGCGCCCATCACAGCCTTTTCAGGAGGTTGGTCGAGCCATGTGTCAAGTGGGAGATGCTCGCGTATCGCCTGCGCCAACTCCCAGTTGCAGCAGAACTTGCAGAGAAATGTGCACCCGTACGTGCCCAGCGAGTATGCAGTAGTGCCCGGCAGGAAATGGAACTGCGGCTTTTTCTCTACTGGGTCAACACCAAAAGCGGAGGGCCTGCCGTACACAATAAGGTCGAGCTTTCCTCCAACATTCTTGCGTATGCCGCAAAACCCACTCTCCCCATCACCGAAAACACATCTTCTTGCGCATACCTTGCAGTGTATCTTGCCGTCCTCCACATCAACAAGCGGGTTATTTACTATCATTCCTATCTGCAAGCTATATCTGCATTTCCATTTATATTATTAATTATGGGGGGTGTATGGATTGAGGTTCCTAGTGCTTGGGAATAGTGCTGTTTATGAGGATGGCCTAGCAGTAAGGCTAATCCCAAAACTGCAAACACACTTTCCACAACACGAGTTTGTTCCATTTGACCCTAATGAGCAGATTGCGAGCGAAGAGGTATGGGCCATAGATGTGGTGAAGGGGATTGAAAAGGTATGTATACTTGATGAAAATGATGTACACAGACTCAAATCACCGCCTACCGCCACGTTGCATGATTTCGATTTTGCGTTCCAGCTCAAACTCATGATAAACTTGGGGATTGTGAAGAAGGTGCACATAATAGCGATACCTTACGGGATGGAAGAAATGGATGCCGAACGCGAGGTATGCGGGGCAATTGCGGATATTGGCAAATGACAAATTAGCCACACTGCTTTATTGTAAGCCTTATAAAATGTTAATCTAATTCATAATCATGGAATTCGAAGGAATCATTCTCGGCACGTGTTCTGTATTATTCATACCGGTTGCTATCGCTGTGTTCATTGCCCTGCTGGGGTCTATAAGGGTGCTTTACCAGTACCAAACGGGTATATTATTCCAGCTGGGCAAGTACCAGAAGACGGTGCCTCCCGGCCTCACAATCATAATCCCGTGGCTACAGGAGCTCCGCGTCGTTGACATGAGGATTACGACCGCAGACGTGCCAAAACAGGAGGTCATCACAAAGGATAACATACCAGTGCTCGTGAATACAGTTGTATACTACAAGGTCGAAAAGCCGGAGGATGCGGTCCTGAAAATACAGAATTATGATTTTGCAGTGAGACAGTACACGCAGGCCGCGCTGAGAGATGTGATCGGCAATAGCGAACTCGATTTCGTGCTCACTGAGAGAGAGAAAGTGGCGCAGGCAATAAAGAAGATCGTCGATGCTGAGACCTCTGAGTGGGGTGTTGACATTTCTTCAATCAAGATACAGGAGATTGAGCTGCCGGCCGAGATGAAGCGGGCGATGGCAAAGCAGGCGGAGGCTGAGAGAGAGAGGAGGGCAACCGTGATCGTGTCCGAAGGTGAGTTGCAGGCATCTGAAAACTTGAGGAAGGCGGCGGAAAACCTGTCGAAATCAACTGGCGCGCTCCATCTCAGGACGCTCCAGACCATAAGGGACATTGCAGCGGACCCATCAGAGAAAATAGTACTCCTTCTTCCGACCGAGTATGCCAAGGTGGTTGGGGACCTGCTCGGCGAAAAGAAGTAGGAGCGAGAATAGTGTGAAAGCGGGTGGTAAATAGTATGCTTGACCAAAAATACAGATACCTGCAGCTAGCTTTCAACAGTAATTCTCTCATCACGGCAAGGTTATTGCCACGGATACCACGCGATCCCCGCATACTCATTGAGGTTGGTACACCGTACATAAAGAGAGAGGGTGAGGATGCAATAAGGTTTGTACGTGGGATGTGGCCGGGTTACATTGTTGCAGATATAAAGACTGCTGATGGCGCTGCAGAGGAGGTAATAGAGGTGGTGAGGGCGGGTGCAAACGGCGCGACTGTGCTTGGCTCAGCCCCTAAGGAAACAATTGACCTCTTCGTGGAGGAGTGCAAGAAGTATGGTATCGATTCCTTTATAGACATGATTGGCGTGAACGACCCGTTGAGGGATGTGCTCATGAAGCTTAAAGCACCGCCGAACGTGGTCGTGCTCCACAAGGGACGGGATGAGGAGAGCACACGGGGGAAGGTCATAAATTATGTGCATATAAAGCGCGTTAAGAGCAAGTTTGACGTGTTGGTATCTGCGGCTGGTGGTATAGACCTACGTGGTGCGCAGAGCGCCTCATTCAATGGCGCGAACATAGTCACAATTAATATAGTTGCACCAGACGACCTCTTTGAGGGCATAAGTATGGATAGCAATATAGATAAGTTAGCCTTCGAATTTTTGAAAGGAATAGGATGAGGGATGGAGAGAAACCGCACGGGTCATATTTTGGGATGCTTTATCTCTATTTCCTCCTTTCCCTCAAACTCTATGAGTTCCACTCTGAGGGGCGCTATATACTCGGCAACTGCATTGTAGAGGAGTGCAAACACCACGCCCATGACTGCGCCGCATACCAACCCAAGGATGGGCAGGCCTATCAATGAGAGAAGGACCATTGCAATACTTATACCTCCGCTCTCAACACCCACACCGCCGTATGCAAAGCTAACAATTGACATTATGAGGATCACGCCACCGTAGAGTATGCCCGCCAGAAGGAATAATATCGCATGCATCACAGCCGATACCTTGAGTGCTGGCACGATGCTTATGCGTTTTACGCTGTATCTCATAAATATTAAAACCATCTAAAACTTAAAAAGTATTGATGCACAGTTATATAACCAGAGCTTATAATAGGTGATACACATATGAAGATGAATGTTTTAGTTCCGCTGTTCCTGTTGTTTGTAGTAGCGGCAGGGTGTATAGGTGGGCAGACGCAGGTGCAACCCAAACCGAATGAAACACCAGCGCCTGAAGATCAGGAAATCACTACGCCAGTCGAGGAGACCATCAAGGAGACCCCAAAAGCCATCCTGCTTGAATACCCAACTGAGATGAACGCAAACGAGAATGGGTTCTTCAAGTGGTCGATAAGCGGTGTTAAGGGAACGGTACCGCACACTGCAGTGCACTTGGGCAAGGTAAGCACCCCCATCGTGAGTGATGCATCCACACCGCAGGACACTGCATACACGATGATGAGCGAGGATTACACCTCTGGCAGTTTCACAGTACCCGGCGAGTTCAATTCGTACGTGAAGATCAGTGAGCCAGGAACATACTACGCTAGGGCGCACACCATAATCGACGGCAAGAACGTGTGGAGTGATGAGGTCTCATTTATTGTCAAGGGCGAGAAGGGAGAGACCTTGAGGGAATTTACAGTAACTGTGAGTGATGCAGGGTTTGAGCCGGCTGAGATTGAAGTGAACAAGGGCGACGTCGTCATAATAAAGTTTGAGGTCGCATCTGAGGGCACGCACCAGAACGGTGTCCGCATACTCAGCCCCGCGTGGAAGGATGCGCCAGCACTCATGCCCGGAAGCACGTATGAAGTGAAGTTCACTGCCGACAACTCATTTGAGTACAGACTGTTCTGGCTTGCCGGCAACCTTCTCAAGGCAACGGGCAAGGTTACTGTGAAAGAGGCATAGACTGAGTTTTAATCTTTCTTATTCTATCTATTTCTTTATGCAGGATATTGATGGCATTATTTTCGACCTTGATGGTGTGCTTACAGATACCGAGCCCGTGCATGAGAAGGCAGATGCCGAGGTGCTTGCGGCATACGGTGTTAAAATCGATGAGAGATGGAATGAGATAAGAGGGCTGACACAGATTAATGTGTTTAGAACGGCAGTGAGAATGTATAATATTGCCGCTGACCCACAAGTGCTCGTTGAGAGAAAGATGGTAGAGTTCAGGAAAGTTATCGGCGAGATAAGGGCATTTGATGGGGCCATTGAGACGTTGAAGTGGGCCTCGAGCAGGTATAAGGTTGCACTGGTGAGCTCGAGCCCTCGCGAATGTGTTTATGCTACGATTGACAACACGGGGATGCGTGATTTTTTTGATGTCATTATTACTGGGGATGATACGATAAACGGCAAGCCAGACCCAGAGCCTTACCTTAGGGCAGTTGCGATGCTCGGGCTCAAGCCGCCGCAATGCGTGGTTGTGGAGGATTCGCTTCACGGTATTAGGAGTGCCAAGGCCGCAGGCATATACTGCATTGCAATCACAAACACATTCACAAAACAGGAGTTGATAAAGGCGGGGGCCGATATCGCAATAGATAAAATAACTGAAATAAAAAACATACTGTGAACAAAATGCTCTTTTGAAAATAGAACTATTGCTCTTTCCAATTTACTTGTAGAAAGTGTGTTGCACAGCTCATGCAGGGGTCATATGCGCGTATGAGCATCTCGAGTTCCCTCTCAATCTCTTCCTTATCCATTCCATTCT
Source organism: Candidatus Micrarchaeum sp. (assembly GCA_020723045.1). Classification (GTDB taxonomy): domain Archaea; phylum Micrarchaeota; class Micrarchaeia; order CAILAH01; family CAILAH01; genus DYJQ01. The sequence continues at coordinate 4,311 of DYJQ01000022.1, read as the reverse complement.
CAATGCACGCCTGCACTGCACGGCCGCAGTCCTTCTCCATCATTATCTGGTTCTGCGCAGTTGGGATGACGAGGTTTGCCTGCCCAACATTTCCGTTGCCGTCAAATTCAAGGTAGTAGTAGAGCGTGCCGCGCGGTGCCTCAACGATGCCAGTACCCCCAGCCTGTGTGGGCTCAACCTGTGGCGGTCTCTCATCCTTGAATTCCATTGTCTCAAGGATTTCCAACGAATGGTCCATCGCATGCACGATCTCTATTGCCTGCGCGAGGTTGTTGTGATATACATTCCTTGATGGAAATACGGAAAGATATTTTGAGAGGTCGTGCCGTGTATCCTTATGCAGTGTGTCTTTCCCAATATTCATTCTTGCTAGGGCACCAACCATATACGTATCGCCATTATAGAGAAAACCCTCTGCCTGCGAATAAGGAATAACCACACGGTTGAGATGGTCTGTGAAACTAAAGTTAGGTATGCAAAAGCCGCGCGAGTCCATCAGGTCGCCTTCCCAAAAATTGTAGATTTTATCGCTCCTGCTTGCTACATAATTCGTATCGCGCTCCAGCCTCTTATCCCAATTATAGAATAGGTCTACAAACTCTACTGCCTTTTCCCGTTCCGCCCTTATCATCTCAATCAATTTTTTCACGTCATCCTGTTTAGGCGCGTGGAGGAACCCGCCGATTGTTGGCAGTGTGGGATGGATGGCACGGCCCGCAATCACATTTCCAATGGTGTTCCCGACATCCTTGACGTGCAGTGCCTTATGCAACAGCTCTTTTTCATCATCGCTCTTGAAGTCAAGCACCGAATCCTTTCCGTATAAGTCAGGCAGACAGAAGAAGAAAAGGTGCATTGCATGGTCGCGTATTTGTAAGCCGTTCATGGTAAGGTGCTTCAACGCCTTGGCCTGCCCGCTCGGTTGTATACCGAATATGTTCTCTATACACTCAATACACCCCATCAGGTGTGCCGTGCTGCACGTACCGCATATCCTTGAAACGAGCTGGTGCACACTGTTGAACCGTTTCCCTCGGGCCGATTCCATGAAGAATCGCATGTTCTCGACAATTCTCAGCTTTACATTCTGCACCTCACCGTTCCTCACACTTATATCAATGCCGGCGTGCCCTTCTATCTTGCTCAGGTTGTCAAGAGTAATATCGAAATTCTCCTTATGCATACCAAACACCAAATGAACAGCATACTATTGCATCTGCCATATCAAACACCAAAAAGCGTGAAATATTTATTAAGTGTCTTCACAAATATCTCCTCTCCCATCGGGCATCCCATAACATAATCATCAACCTTTATGAATTTGTTTATAGGCTCAACATTCTTGCGCAGGTTATGCTTCAACAGCCTTTCCTCTATCTCTGCCTGCATTGCCTTGTCGAATAAGTTTCTCTGTGCGGAGGGCATGCCCGTGCACGCGCACGAGCCCACTGCAACCACGTATTTTGAGATGTTGCGTATGTGCCTCAGCTTTTTCTCTTCATCATCGGTGCTTATCGCGCCTTCCACAAAGAACACATCCACATCCTTAGTTTGGAGCACGCTTCCCTCCCGCTTCAAAACCTTGCAGTATGCAAACTCCATCCTATTATCCCACTCAAAAAAGTTCTTGTTCAATAACTCGAGAAATACCATGGTGCTGTCCTCACTGCACGTGAACGTAATCCACCCTACACGCATCTTAGGCATGATTTGGTTAGGCATTGAATATTTTTATACCAGCAATTTGTGCACATCATCAGGCCCGGGCATCGCGAATGGCCCCCTAAATGAGAATGTATAAAAAAACCGCGGGTCATCGGTTGATTTAACTCTTATGAAATAATACAAGTTGTTGTAATGCTCGACCAAGATCGAAAGTGTTCGGCAACTGGCCGCGCTGTGCGCCACCCATATAAAACCTCTTCTTCTTGTCTGTGCCCCCTTCCTTTATCTCAACTGCGCTCATCTCCACCATATTAACAATAAACCTCCCCCAAGGGATGCATTAATGGTGGCTGATA
>DYJQ01000022.1:0-2190 GCA_020723045.1 Candidatus Micrarchaeum sp. | reverse complement strand
ATTCCTCAAATTTGGCAATGTTGCCAATCTCATTTAAGAACGGGTAAAATGGAGGCACGTGAGGGGAGAGGAGAAAGTGGGGGGTGGAGCCATCTCGTCATACTGTTGAATGCCTCCTCCTCCACTTTCATGAGCTTGAATATATCCTGTATTCTCTTGATGCTGGCCGTATCCTTTGGGCCGTGCAGGCGCATTGTTTGCATAGTGAATTTCTGCATATGAGTATATATAAAGTGGCGATTAATATTATGCTTATGAACTATGAGATCAAGGATCCTGCACTCGCAAAAGAACTTGATATGAGGGGGATTGGTTTTCAAAAGGACGGCAGGTATTACATTGATGTCCTGCAGGCAGCATACCTCACAGATATAGGGAAGGTAAGGTTTGATGATGCGCTCGCTGAAATAGGCAGAAATGATGTTCTTGCCTCCCGGTATGTGGTATTCAGGGACCTTCGCAAAAATATGCATGTGGCCAATTATGTTGAGAAGGATGATGTGTTCCTGGTATATGATAAGGGGATGGTGCCCAAGCGGGCGGAGAGCCAGTACACCGTCAAGCTGGTGGATGAAAAAATCAACTTAGGAGAGATGATTTCGCTTCGGGATGAGATAAGGAAGATAAGGAAGGCGCTTGTGCTCGCAATAATAAAGAAGGATGGGAGAATAGAATACTATAAATTTCAGGAAATTGATATGTAATTAGGAGGTATCGTGTGCATGGCAGAGTGCAATCTGTGCAAAGAGCTGGCAACGGGCACGCATGTAATAATTGAGACAAGATATGTTTTCTCACTTGTAAACCTAAGGCCCCTCAAAGAGGGGCACATAATGGTGCTTCCCAAGAGACATGTCGAGAGCTTTGATGCGCTCACGAAAGAGGAGGCAAAGGAGATTTTCGAGGTTATTGAGGAGCATTCAGAGATACTCAAACACGAGTTCGGCCACTACCCGTTCATAACCATAAACCCGCACCACATGAGGTCGGAGAGGCACATTCATATACACATGGTGCCATCTTTCAATGGGACGAGAGAACTGTTTGCAATCGCTGAGGGCGCGCCTCTCAATGAGGAGGCGCCCAAAGAGGTTAGGGTAAGGATAAAAGAGAGGATTGTAAAAGCCCTCAAAAAAATGGGCAAGTAGAAATACGGCAGGTATCCGATTGCCAATTGGCATAATGAAATTGTTTATAAATGCTTGAATGAAAAAATCCATACATGAAAAACAGAGTGGTTAAGAGGGAGTTTGCGGAGCTAGCGCTTAATTCCTCAGCATCGGCATTCACGCGCCGGTTGAAGGATGCTACTGATAGGAAGAATTTCATGCTCACAGTTATACACGAAGGCGGCACTCTTGCTGACAGGGAAATCACGGACCGTCTTAGGTTTAATGAGGATATCCCCATTACAGATTTTGATGCATACAGCTACACAATATTCAGGCTCGGCTTATCCTATGTGCGCAACCCGCACGAGCGCATAACAGTTTTAGATGAGGTGGGCGAGGCAATATTCAGGCACATTGCAGAGATGTCCGCGGCATCCCGCTCCCAAAACATCGACGAGATTATTCAGCTCAAGCGCGGGATGGGCGGCCTTCTCGATTATTTTATATCGATGAATTATATTGCCGCAGGTATGGTGCATTTAAACAGGTTCCAGTTGGGTGGCTGCAAGTGGAGCGGTTTTGATGTGCAGAGATGGGAAGAGCTGGGTATTGGAGAATTCGTTTACGAGATGTCCTCTCCAGCAAAGCTTCCAGGTGCATGGCGTCTCGAGGAGGAGTTTGGCCTTTCACAGCATTATTCATCCCGCACACTTCGCGCCTTCCTCCGCTCGTGTGGTATTGATGGGATGCCGGACAACTTATTTGGACAGGAGGGCCTATCATCTAATGTTATGGTGGAGCACTGGACAATAAAGAGGATGAAACACAAGTAAAAATCAAATCAAAAAGCCCCAGGGGAGATTTTCAACAATGCATCCCTCATGTTGCAGGGGGGTGCGGGGCCGGCGCTTGCGGCCTGCTTTGAACTCCCGACTTCGTCCTACTCAGATTTCTTTTTCCAAGGTTTTTCTTTTCTAAAGAAAAAGCTTTTTCCAAGGTTTTTCTTTTCCAAAGAAAAAGCTTTACCAAGGACGCACTCTACCAGACTGAGTTACTGGGGCCTTGAACAGTTTTTTTT
>DYJQ01000021.1 GCA_020723045.1 Candidatus Micrarchaeum sp. | reverse complement strand
GTGCTTGGGCCTGTGGGACCTCCCTGTTCCGGAGGTTTTGCACGCGGCTTCTGGCCTGGACTGCCTCCCTGCTCTGGCGGCTTCTCGCCCACTATCTCCATTCCTATTTCCTCTGCTTTCTCCTTCATCGCGGCCTCAGTTGCACGTGCATCGAGCCATGACTTGTATGAAAATGCAAATGCAATCGCTCCAGCGATCGCACCGGCCACAGGCACTGTGAGAAGCGCAATTATGAGTGGGCTAAACCCAAACGTCAGCCTCCTTAAGTTGTCATCGCCTATGAGCAGGTTCGCAATCATACTAAGCACTACGAGGAGCCATATAATATCGCAAAACACTGTGGGTATGCCCTCAATATATATACCACTGCAACCCGACTTCACAGTGCTGCCCAGCCCTATCGTCTCTGCTATATCTTCTACCAGTGTAGACGGGGTGATGTTTGCCACGATGGGCACTTCATACTTTTGTTCTGGAGGCCTGTAAGGAATCTCCTTAAGCTCCTTATAAGGTGCACAACCCTCCTTAGTAAGCGTTACAGTGTAGTTGTTCTCTAATGGGATGTAAACCTCGGCAGTTCCATCATCAGATGTGGTGAAATTATAGCCATTAATGCTTATCGTAACCCCTTTTGTGCAGGATGGGTCTGGAGATTCAATAGCCATCATGAACGTTTCCTTTGCATACGTCTCGTTCGGCCATACGGGGGACATTGGCGGGTAAGCCACTGTTATATCGCCCTCATACACCTCATAATCTGCCTTTTCTGCAGTGAACCCGTACGTGCCCGGGCTGTTGAATACTAAACCTGCCACCCGGCCGTCCTCATCTGTTGTGTAAGATGCATTCTCAAATGATATACGCGCCTTATCAACAGGTTTTCCGAGCGAGTACACTGAGATATCGAACCTCTCGCGTGTATACACACTACTCGGATAATCCACATCAAGGGGGTATAGCAAAACGCCAAATGATGCACCGCCATTCTCATAGTACTGCTTCGTTCCCAAGAGTGAGTATGTACCGGGGGTGCTGAAATATGCAGACTTAAACATGCATGTGCCATCAACTGAAGTGTGGCAAGAGGCAAGCTTCCCGCCGGATGGCGAGTATAACTCGAGCATTACATCCTCTACAGCCACACCCATTTCCATATCCTTAGCAGAGACAGTAACATTCCTATACAGATAATACGTCTCGCTAACAGAAATCGACATCTTATGCAGTCTGAGGCTGAACTCATCCTCATCGGAATCATAATAGCCAGACTTCTCGGCAACCGCAACATAGTCGCCAGCCTCGGTGATGAGCTTGGCACATACACCATCAGAATTTGTACGGCACGTTGCAACTCTCTCCCGCGAGCCGCCCAAGTCTCTGTATATAGTTACCGTCGCTCCTAACACCCCCTTATCATCTGAATCGATAACCGTAAATTCAACCTCATCACCTGCATAACCGCTCGTGCTAAGCGAGAGTGCGAGGCTGCCTTTCTTCCCACCACCTTCGCCTTCACCACCCCCTAATCCATAAACAGATGCAGAAATGTTATTCACGCGGACTTCATTAAACACCGTTGGCGGGAATACTGCATCCGCGGTTCTGTTAATGATTGTGGTGTTCTGGAGCGCTAGGCCGTTGTAGAGTGCAACGATTAGATAGGGCTTGTCAGAGGTTATCTCGTTCGTACCCGAGTAGTATATTTTTTCTATGTGTATCCTCGTGTTCGTTGCATTTGTGGTAGCCGTGTACTCATACCTCCCGCTGAGGAGGCCAGTCTCGCTGGTAAGGTCAATGAATACCGTGTTGTTATTGGGGAATACAGAGGTATTGGCAACGCCTATCGAGACAATACCTGGGTAATAGCCCTTGTAGAGGCTGATATCAACATCAACAATGGAGCAGTTTGAGGCATTCACTGAGGTAATTTCTGCGGCAAGGGGTGAGATGACAACGCTCTCAGACCCCGAGCGGTAAAAGAGGGCGGTAAAGTTGCCGAGAAGGTCGTTTGAATCATTTGCGCATATTTCTGCGTATACATTAGGGTTTGCGGCTGAGGTGTCTTTGTAGCTTGCAGTGTCGGTGTCATATGAGAGCACTGCAGTGGTGCCGTTGTTGTATACAAGACGGCCGCTGGTAAATGTTGCCCCGGCTATGCCTAGTAGAAACAGTATGAAAATGACTGAAAAAAACCTATTCATTGCAGCCACCACCTTGCAACGTTGGCGAATACGTCATTCATGAACTCCGTCATCAACTGTACATAGTCGTCCTGATTATCCACAGCTATGGGGTGTTCATTAGACTCCGGCGTGCGCACACTCATATTCAGAAGCGTTATGTTAAATTGGTCTATGAGCGCAGTGCCGTTTGTCTGTTGCAGCTCCTCGCCAGTTGTGGCGTTGAATACCTCTATGTATAATGAATAGTTGCCAACATAAGCCCCTATGTTTGTGTATGCATATTCGGGTGTATAGAGCTTATTGCCAGTGGGTATGATGGTGAAATTGGTCATCCCGCCACTGGTTATGCTCTGCCCATAGCTTATTGGGCTGAGGCCTCTCGCTGGTGCTGTGGAGAGCACTTGTATGGGCGCGAACAGGTTTATGCCGTTCACTTCATACACCCTGACGAGCACATCGGGTGTGTTGCCGTCTGTATCGTTCACCTTCACAGAGATGTTGTATGGCCTCCCTGCATCCGGGAACGTGTTGTTCTCCACACCGTTTATGTACATGTGCACATTATATGCTGGCTCTACTGTGAGAGTGGCAGAGGCGTAGTTATTCGTAGAATCGCAGTCGGCAATAGAGGCCGTTGCAATACGCGCACCTACTGTACGCGTCCCTGATGGGTAGTTTGTGAGTGTAAGATTGAACGACTGTGTGGTTGTGGTGTATGCGGACAGCCCAGACACTGTGAGGTTCTGCACATCGCCAACACCCGATACGTTTACCGTGACGTTGAATGTCTGCGTTATATCCACGTTGCCGTCATTCCTGATTGAAACGGTTACATTGACCGTACCGCCAGAATACTGCGTCGAGGGGTTGAGCGAAACTGCCGTAACCGAGGGGTCCGCGCCTATGCAAAACGCCGTTCCTATGCCGTTCACCACCCAGTACTTGGTGTACTTTGCGGTGTCGGGGGGCGAGACCACACCCGTATGGACTGAATATGCTGTCCCCCTGCTGACACCGGCACGGCCCCCTTGGCATCCCCAGTAGTATAGGTTGGCTGTTGGGTCGCACACGCCAATATAGAAGTATGGGTGGTCCTCGGAATTCGTTGCATATGCACTGCCCGTCCAGCTCTGCACATCATTCGCGCCTATGTTGAATGTAACGTTGCCAGTGGCTTGGTTATAACTGCTCTCAAGAGCGGATTGCGTGTAATAGCCGCGCAGGTGTGTTGATGGGCCCACGTAAACTAATGTGTCGCTCTCGTCAAACACAGTATCGGTTGAGATTATTGCATAAACATGGGCAGGGTATACTGCGTAAAGGCTGTTGAAATTATAGTTCGTCGCACCCCTGCAACACGCACCCGCGCATGTGCTCAATTGTGTATAGGAATTGGATGGCTCCTTGGCAACTACAGTAAAGCCGCTTATGTTGCCTGTCCTGTAGACGAATGTGGCATACTTATTCCGAACATCGTCAACTGCATCGCCACATGCCATCAATGTTATATCTGGATTGCCTGCCGCACCGTCAACATAGGCTTTCATAGTACCGGGTTCCCAACTCATGTTGGATAGCGCCTGGTTGTCCGCTCTGACAATTGAAGCGTTGGTTATCGCGGCATAGGAAAGCGAAAACATGAGCAGGGCCACAAACAAAAGCTGGTTTTGAATCCTCATAAGCACACCTTGGTACTATATGAATATGAATTTAACTATTTAAAAGCTTCACACACCGCCAATTGTCTTATGCGTATCGGCCATACTCGTTTTTAAAAACTTCACACACTCCCGATTGTCCTGTGCGTATTAGCCATACTTGTTTTCCTGCTATTCCTTTTCCTGGCCTCAATGGCCTTCTCAACAAGGAACAGGAATAGCGGACTGGGTTTTTCCAGACGGCTCTTGAATTCCGGGTGTGCCTGCGTCCCTATACCGAGGCCATTCGGCCACTCGCAAAACTCAACCACCCCATTATCCTTTGAACGGCCGGAGATTATGAGATTGTGCTCCTCAAAATCCTTCACATACTCAGGGTTGACCTCATACCTGTGCCTGTGCCTCTCATCAACCTCTAGTGCATTGTAGTATTTGTGTGCAAGCGTCCCCTCTACCAATAACGAAGTGTGGCCCCCCAACCTCATCGTCCCGCCTTTTTCTGAAACAGATTTCTGCTCCGGGAGAAGGTCAATTACCGGGTGTTTTGTGTCCGAGCTAAACTCTGTTGAGTGGGCATCCTTCCAGCCTAACACGTTGCGCGCATACTCAACAACCATCAACTGCATGCCCAGGCACAGGCCGAGGAATGGGATGTTGTTTTCACGCGCATACCTTATCGCCTCTATCTTGCCCTCAATCCCCCTGTTTCCAAACCCACCCGGCACGATTATGCCATCATAATCTTTCATTATATCCGGCCCGCCTTCCTCTATGAGTGTGGATTCGACGAACCATATGTTAGGCCTGACATCGAATTGCGCGGCTGCGTGCACAATCGCCTCCTTCACCGAGACGTATGCATCCTTGGTTGTGGTATACTTGCCAACTATAGCAATGTCAACCTCACCGTTCTTTGGATTAATTATGCGCTCAACTAGTGATTCCCAATTAGATATGTCGGCATGGCCGTCTTCAATACCGAGCTTCTCGCATATAACTTTGCATATGCCTTGGTCGTTGAGCACTTTCGGTAGTGCGTACACCGTGCTGAGTGTGGGGTCATCAAAAACATGTTTGGGGCTTACATTTGCGAATAGGCTTATCTTCTCTATCGACTCTTGTGTGAGCGGCTCATCCTCCCTGCATACTATTATGTCCGGCCGTATGCCCATACTTTGTATCAGCCTGTTTGCGTGCTGTGTGGGTTTGGTCTTGGGCTCGCCCTTACTCAGGCTGGGAACATGTGTGAGCTGCACCGCAACGAAATGCTTTTCTTCATATGAGAGCTGGCGGATGGCCTCGATGAAGTAGGAGTTCTCGATATCACCTACCGTGCCCCCGACCTCAATCACAACAACATCAGCATCCGTCTCATCCCCAAGCCTGCGTATCCACGCCTTTAATTCGTCTGTCAGGTGTGGGACTATCTGTACATCCCGCCCGAGGAAACGGCCCTCGCGTTCCTTCTTAATCAGGTGCTGGAAGATCTTGCCTCCAGTAATGCTCGAGAATTTGTTGAGCGAGATGTTGAGGAAACGCTCATACGTACCGAAATCCATATCAACCTCTGAACCGTCATCAAGAACAAAGACCTCGCCATGCCTGAATGGGTTCATCGTACCGCAGTCAACATTAAGATAACCGTCAAATTTGAGCGGGACCACCTTGAGGCCCTTGGCCTGCAATAACTTGCAAATAGAGGCGGTCACTATACCCTTGCCGAGGCCCGACATTATCGAGCCGAGAATTACGATATATCCCCTCGAGCGCATGTAGATTAATAAGAGAAAATAATAAAGAACATTTGCTTTTATTTTTTATTCTTTCATCACAACAAATATTCCCATGCGAGTTGCTGCAGTTCTGGCCATGTTGGCATTGGCCCTATCTCTCTCTTTTGCGGATGCAATCAACATTGATTTTTACTATGCAATAGGGTGCACGCACTGTGCCGCAACAGAGAAAGTGTTGGAGAAGCTGGGCAATGAGTATGAACTCAACATAACCACATATGAAGTGTCGCAGGATGCCGACAACAGAAACAGGATGTTTCGGGAATATGAGAGGTTCGGTGTTGGGCTGGAGAATGCTGGCGTGCCCACACTCGTTGTGCGTGGGAAGGCCTTCGTTGTTGGTGAACTCACTGAACAGCAGTGGAGAGGGCTTTTCGATGCGGCGTGCAAGGATGAGACGTGCCCGACAGGTGTTATAACACAGAAGAATTTCGATAATATCGTTGAGGGGGGCAGGACAGCCGCTATAACGTGGCCCGTCCTCATCGGCGCTGCACTCGTTGATTCGATAAACCCTTGTACAATTGCAGTAATGGTAATGCTTCTGAGCACAATATTCTACGCTAAAGGAAGGAAGGAGTCATTATTTGCGGGTGTGTTGTTCTCTGCAGTTATATTCATAATGTATATGCTCTATGGGCTCGGGATACTCCATGCAATAACTACGTTTGAACTCAGCCATATGTTCTATTTAATAGTGACTGTGGGTGCGCTCGCACTCGCGTTGATGGAGATAAACGCCTACTTCAATTACAAGCCGGGGTTCCTTGCCGTGGAGATGCCAACATTCTTAAGGCCATACGCTAAGAGGATTACAGAGCAGGCCACATCGCCAGCAGGGGTTGTGATTGCGGCGTTCCTCTGCTCTCTGTTCCTGTTGCCGTGCTCATCCGGCCCATACTTAATGGTGCTTGGCATGATTGCAAAGGCCGCAACGCTTCAGACAATAACGTATCTGGTTGTCTACAACCTGTTCTTCATCCTCCCCATGATTATCATAACCGCAGGTATATACGTAGGAAGGATAACGTTGGAGAATGTTGGGGAATGGAAGGAAAGATATATACGCGAGCTCCATCTCATCTCGGGGATAATACTGTTTGCATTGTTCTTGATTATGCTGAATGAGCTGTTTGAGTTCGTGTAACAAGGAGCATAAGAGCCAAATAAAAATATTCTTATCTTAACACTTGCATGGCCAATGAAACTGCTGGTGAAAAGGATATAAAGAATATGCACTGGTCGGAGATTATTGCAAAAAAGATCTATGATGAGAAGGAGCCGCCCTATGTGGTGATGGCTGGGATTACGCCTAGCGGGCCAGTCCACCCCGGCACGTTGTGCGAATTCTTGTTTGCGTATGCGATAAGCAGGCAGTTGTCAAAGTACGGGAATGTGCACTATGTTTTTGTATCTGATGATATGGATGCACTCGATGCGGTGCCCGAACCGCTGAAGGAATATGCAAAGACGATAGGGGAGGATATGGGAATGCCGCTCGCATATGCGAGGGATCCGAAAGGGTGCCATGAGAGTTTTGCGGGGCATTTCATCGCGGAAACACAGGAGCTGATGAAAGTATTCGGTGTCGAGCTCGAGTTTGTGAGAGCGAGTAAACTATATGCACAGGGAAGGTATGATAAGTTCGCGAGGGAGATGTGCGAGAGGAAGGATGAAATAAAAGAGATTGTGAGGGTGAGCTCACTCAGGGAAACGATGCCTGATGATTGGTTTCCCATCATGCCCATATGCAAAAAATGCATGAATGTAGATAAGAATGCTGTGCTGGAGTATAAGGATGGAAATTACAAGTACAAATGCAGCAAGTGCGGTAGTGTGGATTGGGATAAGATTGAAAACCACAGGTATAAATTATTGTTTAGGCTGGATTGGCCAACAAGGCAGAAGTTCATGCACGTTGTGACGGAGGGTGGTAGTGTTGACCATCACACAAAAGGCGGGACGCTCAGCACGGTTGCGGCAGTACACCGGGAGTTCTACAATGAAGAGCCGCCTTATTACTACAAGTTCGGATTCCTAAAATACAAGGGCAAGAAATACAGCAAGAGCAAGGGGATAGGGCATACTGTAAACGAGCTGGTTGAATTACTGCCCGTGGAAATAATAAAGTATATACTGCTCAAGCCGGATGTACAAGAAGATAAGGAGCTGGTGATTGATAAGGAAACATTATTCCCCATCCTTGAGGATTATAAGAGGGCGTCGCTTGTTGGTAAGGTGCAGGATGTTGGAACCGATACCACAAAACGCGCGGATAGAAAACGGGCGATTGCGTTTGAGTTGTGCAACGCGCGTGTTGTGTGGAAGGCCGATATTGCAGACATGATCCTTTACTATAATATATATGGCGATTGGAACAAGGTTGGCGAGTTAGTCGGGGATATGGCTGGGGTGGAATACCTGCGCAATTACATTAATGTATGGATTTCGCGCAGCCTTGTCCCTGATAGGTATATGTTCAGGGTTGATATGAAAAAGAGCGAGAATGCGCTCGTTAGGGCATATGTGCAAAAGATGGATGAGAAATTGAGTGCGGAGGACCTGCATAACCTTGTCTTTGATGTTGCAAAAGAGAATGGTGTTGATGCAAAGGATGTGTTTAAGCAGTTATACTTGGCAATAATCGGAAAGGAGATGGGGCCACGGCTGGGCAAATTGATCTATGCGATTGGGATTGAGAAAGTGAAGGGGGCGATTGCATAGATATTTTTATGGTTGGCCGCTTCCATCTAGAATGGATTTTGTAAATTCTGCTATCCTCTTTTTGTACTGCCCGCTGTAATATGTCAAATAGGACATTCCCAACGTTGCCTTTGGCGCCTTGCCGCATACATACGCCATATCCTTAAACGCCTTCTTTGAGCCCAGCCCGCCCACACAAAAGAATGCAACACTCTTGAACTTATGCTTGAACCGTGTTATGTATGCCCTTATAGGGAGCGACATCTGGTTTAGCAGAATAGGTGTGCCGATTACCACTATATCATACTGTGATGGGTCTTTCTTGGGGGATTCGATATCTGCAAGCTTGTTCAGAAAGAGGTTTTTTCCTGACCTTATTGCACCCATGAGGCCAGCCTTATCCCTTTTTTCCTCTACCCGCTCTACATCTGCACCGAGCTCTGTTGCCAGCTCTTGCGCTACCTTTGCAGTATTGCCCGTCCTAGTGTAATAGACTATAAGCACTTTACAAGGCATGGGTGGTTTTTAAAAATGTAGATATATAAAGATTCAGATGCAGGCAACCTAATCATTAGCAACAAAATTACCTGACCAACACCCGCAGAACACAGCAAAGCAGCACTGATCTCTGATAAAATCACTTAAGAGTATTTTCTTTTCCACCCGCCCCGTGCTTTGCGATCATAATCATTTCCCCTTTCTCTCATACCCCTGTTCATGGAAAATATGAGAAATATAAAAAAAAGCAAACTGTTTAGTTATTCAACAGTCTTTAATAATGGCAGGCCGTCCGCTCCAATAGGTACATAATAGATGCCGGGGTTGTTCTGCAGGTTTGACACCCATAGCCATTTTATATACTGCTCATTCAGTGTGGAAGCAATTATCTGCTGGCTTTCTGCAGTCGCATTTGCCTTTATTATCATTTTCTGCGCCTCACCATTTGCTTCTATCACCTTCCTCTGTGCTTCCTTCTGCTCTTTTTCAAGCACGAACTCCATTCGCTTTGCCTGCTGCTCTGCCTCAAGCTTTGATTCTATTGCCATTTTAATGAGTCTTGGGAGCTGGATATCCCTTACAAGCACGGCTTCTACAACAAGGCCCCTTGCTTCAAGATGCTCTTTTACCTTGGTCTTGAGGTTGTTCTGAAGTCCGACACGCTTTTCAGTGGCATAGAGGTCCTCTGCCCGATACTGGGCAACCAGATCACGAACTAGCGCCCGTGTGGTCGGTTTTATTAATATGTCTTCATATTCCTCGCCAACGTTTTGATACAAGGACCACGCGGAGTTTTTGTCTATGTGATAAATAACACTCACATCTATCTGCACCTCTAACCCTTCTGCGGTTAGTGTGGGCAGTGTGACATCATCACCGCCAGCGTGCATGTTGTACGTCTGCGTCCTTATGCTCATCATCGTTATTTCCTTCCATGGAAGAACTAAATGGAACCCTTCCATCAGCTCCTCCTGCTGCACACCGCCCGCGAACGGGTCGTACACAACACCAATATGGCCGGCGGGCACGGTAATAATCATGCTAAATAAAAAGCCAAGGATTCCTACAAACGCAAGAACGAGGAAAATAGGTTTTTTCATATTAATGTTGCTCATAAGGCCGGCTATTCCAACAACCAGCAGGATTCCAAATATCAACCAAAACATTTTTTCACCTTCTTTGTAATCTATAAGCCAATAAATAAAAAAATATCATAATGTGGTGTGTTGTAAATCCAGTTTTCTGCATCATAATCACAGGTGGCCTCTTCTCCTCCTTAAAACATTCAGAGGCCGGATAAGAGGGCAGAAACGACAGCCAGCGCTATGCAGTAGTAGCCAAACCATTGAAACTTGCTCCCCCTGATAATACGGAGGAGGAGTGCAATCGAGAAATAGCCTACAATTGCCGAGACTGCAAAACCAATAATTACAGATGCCAAATCAACACTGCTGCCAATCACTGCATTCTTGCCCTCAAGAACCACAGCCCCCGCTATGGGAGCTATGCCTCCAAGAAAAGAGAATCTTGCCGCCTCTTCCTTTCCCATTCCGAGAATAAGGCCCGTACCTATCGTTGCACCGCTTCGGGATATGCCGGGGGCAACAGCAATGCCCTGTGCAACGCCTATTATGAATGACTTTTTTGCATCCGGCCCATTCTTTGCCTTATCATTAACCTTGCCTGCAATAATCAGAAATGTCCCGGTGATAAATAGTGCAAACGCAATCATTACAACATTGCCAAACATGCCCTCAAAAAAATCCTTGAACGCAAGGCCTATGATGGCGGTTGGGACGGCACAGATGATAAGATACGCAATGTACAGAAGCTCCTTCTTCTGCATCCTTGCTGCACCCGCAACAAGCCCGATAATGTCTTTACGGTAATATATCACAACCGCGAGCAGTGTCCCCAGATGCAGTATTATATCAAACGCAACATCCGCCCCGATGCCTAGGAAATGCTGTGCAAGGGCTAGATGGGCTGAGCTGGAGATGGGAAGCCATTCAGTAATGCCCTGTATAATGCCGAGAAGCACTGCGTCGAGTATTGAGACCATAATATCACTGTATATTTCTGCTATGCATGTATATAAGGCCGTGTGGTGCATCATGCATTGAGACCATGATATCACTGCATGGGTTGGGTGGGGCATTCATGTACCTGGAGTTGTGTGTTGCGTCAACCAGCGCGGGCATACAATAAACATCATCAGCAGAGCCCCAGCTCCCTTGTGCGCTTGATGGTTTTTAGCGTGTAGGGTTCAATATCCCTGCTCTTGAGCGCCTTGTCCACATCCATCCACACAAACGATTGGCCCTCTCCATTCAGTTTTACTATATGCGGGTCCCTCGCCCTGCATACATAATCAACAAAAATGAAGTGGCGCCTTTTCCAAAAGATAGGGTCATAAATCAACTCCTGCAGGATCACGTGCCTCAAGCCATATACATCCAGGTTTGTCTCCTCCTTTATCTCCCTCGCCAGCGCCTCTTCCATTGATTCGCCCAGTTCAACATGGCCCCCGGGGATTACATACCTATCGCCGAACTTATGGGATTTCATGAGGAATACCTGCCCCCTACTGTTCAGTATCACCGCACCCACAGTAGGCTCTGGGAAATACTGGTTCTCTTTTACCATAACAACTGCGTCAAGAAGGCCGTATGCGTAATCAGAGCATCCAAATGAGGTAAAATAGTCTCCCTTATCAAAATAGTGTTTTGCATCCTCATAATACTGCACCGCACGCTCATACTGCTCCCCGAAATTCTTCTCCAGCCCCTTGTATTTTGCAAGATGTGCTTTGAGCTGGGTGATGCTTCTTCTTGCACGCGTCCTTTCGTCCGCCGTCATGTTTTCATTATTCAAGTATTATGTTTTATAAATATTGAAACTCAAATCCTATACATGCTTACGATGGACGGTCTCAAAATGAGAATAAGGGAGAAAGCACTCCAAGTAGAGAACGCGATGCGGGAGATAATGCCGGAGAGGGGGCCCGCTAGCGTGTATGGGCTTGCATGGGACTTTTTCAATAGAGGCGGGAAGAGGGTGAGGCCGTACCTTCTGCTGACTGCGATCGAGGCGTTCAACGGCGATTACAGAAAAGGGCTGGAGATTGCCGCGGCAGTTGAGATCTTCCATTCATTCACTCTGGCCCATGACGATATCGAGGACAATTCTGAGATGAGAAGAGGGAAACCATGCCTCCACATAACGCACGGTATACCGCTCGCAATAAACGCGGGGGATGGGATGTTCGCACACGTATTCAAGGCACTTGACGAGTCTAAGCTTACACCAGAGCAGAAGACACGAGTAGTGAAGATGTTTGCGAAGGCGTTCGTTGGGGTTGTTGATGGCCAAGGGTATGAATTGGAATGGATTGCAAACAATAATTGGAGCATAACAAGGAATATGTATTTGGACATGGCTGGCGGGAAGACTGGGATGCTCATCGCGTCTTGCGCCGAGATCGGTGCATACTTGGGGGGTGCGAATGAGAATGAGATCAAGGAGATGTGGAACTACGGTTATGAGATCGGGCTTGCGTTCCAGATACAGGATGATGTGCTCAACCTAATAGGTGAGGAGGAGAAGTACAAAAAGGAGATCGGCGGGGATATAAGAGAGGGCAAGAGGACGCTTATCGTGATAAATGCGCTCGAGACACTTGACTATGTTGACAAGAATGAGCTTATAGGAATACTTTCAAAGAAAACAAATAATGATGATGAGATTAAGAGGGCGATTGAGCTAATGAAGAAATGCGGTGCGATAGATTATGCCAAGAGTTATGCGGAAACGCTTGTGAAGAATGCAAAAGCAAGGCTGGCCGTAGTTAAAAATGAAGGGAAAAGAAGAGAGCTCGAGCTGCTGGCAGACATGTTCATAAATAGGGAAATGTAAAAGACGGGGCAACATCAATAACAAAGAGGAGAATGTTGATGGTAAAGGAGTATAAGGTTGCAGTATCTGGCATCAAGGTATGGGCGGATGGCCTGAAGTCAATCTTTCTGAATTTCAGAGAGAGTGAAAGGATGGATTTCAAGGCCGGCCAGTACGTTATGTTAAAGGCTGTTTTGGAAGGGAAGTGGGCGAGCCGGGCATACTCTATCGCCTCCACACCACAGGATGATACAATCGAGATCATATTTAGGGTTGTGGGCGCATTCACAAAGTATATGGATGGGCTGAAAGTTGGGGATGAGCTAATGCTTATCGGGCCATTCGGCCATCTCACACTCGATATGGCGGAGAACAGAAAGATTGTGTGTATTGCCACAGGGACGGGGGTAAGCCCGCTGCTGGGCATGATAAGAGATATACATAAGAGGAATGCATGCGCGAATTTTGACAAAATAGTATTCATCTATGGGACAAAATACAGAAACATGCTCGTTTACAATGATGAGTTAGAAGCATATGAGAAGAGTTGCGGCAAGTTTGAGTTTGTGCCCGTGCTCAGCAGAGAGGAAAATTGGGAAGGAAAAAAGGGACACGTACAGAATGCTCTTGCTGGGTTTACATGGCCGGATGCAGATTATTTCGTGTGCGGCCTGCCCGCAATGACGGATGAAGTTGAGAAAATGCTGTTAGAAAAAGGCATAAGAAAGGAAAATATACATATGGAGAGATACTAATCCTGTGGCACTTTTGCACTTGGAATGGCTCCCAAAAAAGAGCTAATTTATACTTATGCCATTTGCACGCGCATATTCCTTGTACGTGTCAACAGGATTGCGCGAGCTTACTATGAAATAAGGGGTGCAGTTTTGGCTGGCATCATTCCAAGTTGCCTTGCCCCTGAATACACTGCCGACAAGATTTTTCCCGCCTGCATCCTCACTGCACAAAACCTCTGCATAACCGTCATTATCAACATAAAACTCTATCCAGTAATCACCGGCCGGTATTTTCATTGGCTGTGTCTGGAGTATTATGATGCTCCACTCTGTCGAGAGGCGTATAAACGTGGTGTTTAGGTGCAATATACTCTCATTTGATGGGGTGCCGTTGACATCCTCATGAACGAATACGTGTACCGTTGAGTTTGGAGAGAGGATTAATGTTTTCCTCATAAGGAAACCGATTGAATAAACCTCAACAGTGTTATTAAACGAAACCATGGTTGCATAACTCCTCTTATCATGTATGTTGGTATTGTTTGTGAAATTCACGTTTGAATAGCGGCCATAGGGAGAAACGTATACCGTCTTTTTCACTAGATTATTGGAGAAGTTCGTGTCAAAATGCGTTTTTGTATCCTTTAGAAATACCTGAATGCTTATGTTTGCCTCACCATCCTCTGTTGCAGGAAGAGATAATGTTTTGCTTACATTCCCAGCATAGACATCATCGAAGACTTCCTTGCCGTTTAATTTAGCTACGAGTGTATACTCAACATCTGGGTGGGTAGAAATCACATCAATAGAGACAGGAATGTCCGAGCCAAGCACTAATGAGGTCCTGTTCTCTAGAGCAAGCGAAGAGACCTTAATATCCACACCGCTGTCCCGTGGAGGCTCAAAACAGCCGGCAAACACAATCGCCAGTACGGCCAATAGTAGAACATAATGCTTCATATTATTGAATTGACGAAGCGAATAATTTAAACTTTCGGGGTTTTAAGGGAAAGACGGTGATTGTGTGATTAATGCACGCCAGATTCAGAAAAAGTTCCTGGAGTTCTTCAAGGAGAAGGAGCATACTATAATCGAGTCAAAATCAGTAATTCCTGAGAATGATCCTACCGTTCTATTCACAACTGCGGGTATGCACCCGCTCGTGCCTTTCCTCCTAGGCCATCCGCACCCCGGTGGAAAGCGTCTTGCCAACGTACAGAAATGCCTGCGTACGGATGATATTGAAGAGGTGGGCGACGGATGCCACCATACATTCTTCTTCATGCTGGGCAATTGGTCGCTAGGCGATTATTTCAAGAAAGAGGCCATTGAGATGAGCTGGGAGTTTCTAACCAGCGAAAGATGGTTGGGCCTGCCAAAGGAGAGGATTGCTGTAACCTGTTTTGCGGGTGATGAAGACGCACCGCGCGATGAGGAGAGCGCACGAATATGGCGGGCGCTGGGCATTCCTAATGAGAGGATATTCTTTAACGGAAAGAAGGATAATTGGTGGGGGCCGGCGGGCCAGAGCGGGCCATGCGGCCCTGATACAGAGATGTTCTATTATACCGGAAGGAAAGAGGCTGAATGCGACCAAGATGGGTGCGGCCCGGGGTGCCACTGCGGCTTGTGGGTTGAGATTTGGAATGATGTGTTCATGGAGTACAACAAGAATAAGGATGGCAGGTTTGAGGCATTGATGCAGAAGAACGTTGATACGGGAATGGGTCTTGAGCGCATCACCGCTGTGATGCAGGGGGTGGCGAGCGATTATGAGACAGAGATGTTTGCGCCCATAATGAAATGGATTAGGGATAATTCAAGCAATTGCAATGAGAAAAGTGCAAGGATAATTGCAGACCATCTGCGGGCGGCAGTGTTTGTGCTGGCGGATGACCGTGGTGTGGTGCCGAGTAATGTAGAGCACGGATACATATTGAGACGGCTAATCAGAAGGGCAATAAGGCACGGGAGGCAGTGCGGCATGCCCACCCACTTCTGCACAGATATTGCAAAAATAATCATTGACATTTATGAGGATGAATGGCCCGAGCTGAAGCGGAACAAAACATTTGCACTTACTGAACTTGAAAAGGAGGAAGCGCGGTTTGCAGAGACATTGGAACGCGGCCTTAAAGAGTTTGAGAGGGTGTTTGCGCTGTGTAAAGGGGAGATGATTTCGGGTGGGGATGCATTCCTTTTATTCCAAAGCTATGGGTTCCCGCTCGAGATTACTGAAGAACTTGCACGCGAACGCGGTAAAGGTGTTGATAGGGATGGGTTTGAGGCAGAACTCAAAAAGCACCAAGAGTTATCACGCAGGGGGACCGCACAGAGGTTTGCCTCTGGGCTCGCTGACCATAGCGAGAAGACCGTTGCACTGCATACTGCGACACACCTGTTGCAGGCGGCCCTGCGCAAAGTACTGGGAGAGCACGTGCAACAGAAAGGCTCCAACATAACGCCGGAGAGGTTGAGGTTTGATTTTATACATGGAGAAAAAATGACACCTGAACAGATAAAGCAGGTAGAAGATATGGTAAACGGCTGGATAAATGAAGGCATCCCTGTTGAGAGGAAGGAGGAGAGTATCGAAGAGGCAAGGGCTGAGGGAGCGCTTGCATTCTTTAACGCCAAGTATGGGGAGGTTGTATCAGTCTATACCATCCCTGGTGCAAGCAAGGAAGTGTGCACAGGACCGCATGTTAAGAATACGAAAGAACTTGGGAGGTTCAAGATTGTGAAAGAAGAGGCTGTAAGTGCGGGTGTAAGAAGGATAAAAGCGGTTTTAGAAAAATAATAAATGCTCGAAA
>DYJQ01000020.1 GCA_020723045.1 Candidatus Micrarchaeum sp. | reverse complement strand
ATTTGCCTAACTTAATACGATGCTGGGCTTGCCGGGGAGCGCTCTCCTTGCCTTCTCAGCCATCTCCTCTTTTGCATTCTTTTCCATTATCACTTCAACCGGTGCACCGCACTCTCTCTCAATGAACCGCGCCCCATCCTTCATTATCTCCCACTCCTTTTGCTCGGAGAGTACAACAGCCGATTTCCAATGCATCGCACTCTTTACTATATTGAGCGCTTCCTTCCCTCTCGCTTTTATATCACTATTGGCCATCACTCTCTTTATTGCGTCATTCATATTCCTTGAATCGCCTATAGCGTTGAACACATCGCGCTTGAACGTATCCGCAACAATGAGTGTTATCTTCTCCGGCTCCTTCCCAAGTATTTTCTTTATTTCGGCAATGTCATTGACTGTCTGCTCGATTATCCTCTCGCCCTCTTCAAGTGCGGGGTCCGGCTCTACTGCAATGCCTTCTGCATCAATCCTCTGCATAGAGGCAAACCCACCATTTCCCATCCTCTCCCACAACTCATCGCAGTAATGCGGGCACATGGGCGACATGAGTTTTACCCACCCCTGCACCGCCCGTTTGCTCGGCCGCCCCCCTCTCTTGACACACCACTTTACATCATTCACAAACTTGTAGAGAAGGTCATTCACAACACCGCGGAGGTTGAGCGATTCATAATTGGCAAGCGCGGCATCATAATACGTAGCAAACCTCATCTCAAGCCATCTCTCCGCATCACCCTCAGCTCTCTCACTCATATTGCCGCACATCTCTGCCATGAACCTCAGCCTGCTCACAATCCCTTCCACCATCTTACTGTTGAAGTCCGTATCCTCTCCAAGCTCTGCACCGCCAACCACTGAGATCCTTATGGGGTCCGGCCCATACTCCGCAATGGCCTTGCGCAACGGCAGTATATTGCCAAGGCTCTTGCTCATCTTCGCCCCATCCATCAGCACAAACCCATTCACCACAATCTGCCTCGGCCATTTCTTCTCAGGAAAGATACCCGAATGGTTGAATATGAAGAACGGCAGATGATTATATATCAGGTCCGCACCCGAATGCCTTGAATCAAGCGGGTACCAGTACTCAAAATGCCTCCTCATCTCCTGCAACTCTCTCTCCTTCTCAACATTTCCATTTTTCCTTCCAAGCATTACATAATCCCATTCCTCAACTGAGAGAGGCCTATTGAGCAGATGTTTCACTGTATAGAACGCCATGTATATTGTAGAGTCCGAAAGTGCCTCAATCATCTTGTTCTCATCGAACGGGAACCTTGTACCGAGCCCTGTTGCCCGTGTGCACGCCTTCTCGTGCAGCCAGTCTATTGAATACTCAAAATCCTTTCTCCTATTCGCAGGCACGATGGCCATGCGTTTGAGGCACCCGCGCGCTTTTTCTTTCCACTCTGCGTTCCCGTAATCTATGAACCACTGGTCCTCAAATATCTTAACCTCAACAACCCCGCCGCACCTGCACCGGACCGGCCTGTTCATTATCTCGTGCAGTATGCCGCCCTCCTTGCTGGCGATGAGCATCTCCTTTACCTTATCCCTTGCCTGCTCGACCTTCATTCCCCTAAGCTCTTCAACGTTCATGACACCGTTGTGCAGTTCCCTCCTGTAAACGACCTTAGTTGCCTCCTCCAGCTTTGGGTCATCAACCGAGGCGATGCCCATTGCATCTGCAATAGATTTTGCAGGGAATTTCCCGAGCTCCTTATCATCAACACTAATTACGCTGATGAGCATTCCATCTGCCTTCCCTCCAACTGCCTCTTTGAGTGCAACGTAATCATAGGGAGCATGGGCGGGCACACTCATAACCACACCCGTTGCATTAGATACATCAACAAATGATGAGTTGTAGACCATAACCTCTTTTCCAGTTAGTGGCGCAACACATGTTTTTCCGACGAAATAATCCCCCCTCACTTCCCCCAGCAACTCAACCTTATGGTCCTGAAGCCTGAACTTCTCGAATGCCACCTTTGAAATGTAGTATACCTCTCCGTCAACCCGTGCCTTTACATAATCCCCCTTTGCATTCACCCACATGTTCGTTACGCCGTATACCGTTTCGGGCCTCAGTGTTGCCGCGGGCAGGTATCCATCCTCAAACTTGAATTTCAGAAGGATAAACTCTCCAAGCTCCGGCTCTACATCTCCCTTGGTGTCGTGCCCGCCAACCGCGTTCCCACACTTTGGGCAGTAGGGAACGGGATGTTTCCCCTTTGTTATGAGCCCGGCCTCCTTGAGTTTGTGGAACTGCCAGGTTACGAATGAGTTGAATTCACTGTCGAATGTATAGAATTTCCTCCTCCAGTCTATTGAAAACCCCATCTCCCTCATGCCTATCTCAATCTCCTTGCTGAATGCCATCACGAGGTCGCGTGGGTTGGTGAGTGATTGTGCATATTCCTTATCCATCCCGTATATTTTTGTGAATATATCCATCAGCTCGGGGTCCTTCTCTTCCACCCTTCTAGCCATTGCCATGATGGGCGTGCCTGTTACGTGGAATGCCATGGGGAAGAGCACATTCTTCCCCGTCATCCTCATGAACCTCGCATACACGTCGGTTATTGTATACGTCCTTGCATGGCCGATGTGCTGTGGGCTGTTTGGATACGGGAATGCCGCGGTGAGGTAGAATTTATCGCGGTCATCCGGCTCTGCCTCAAACAGCTTTGCATCCTCCCATTTCTTCTGCCATTTCGTCGCAAGTTGTACAAAATCCATGAAAGGTTTATAATAGAAAATACTATAAATTAGTTGATGCGGGCCCTCTTGTTGCCACTCACAGTGCTTCTGATCCTTGCGAGCAGTACGCATGCGCTCTCTGCATTCGAGCAGGAAGTACTCTCAGCCTCACTGGTAGGCGTCACAATAGGGTTTACGATTGCCGCACTTGGCTATATGGTGGCCAGTGTGATAGGCACACCGCAGGCGCTCGCGTGGGCTAAGAATGAGTTTTATGAGAACTTTTACACGCTCTTTCTTGTGGCAAACGTGATGCTACTCGCAGTTGCAGCACAGCTGTTTTTTGTCCAGTTTAGCGGGCCGCCTCCTGCCCAACAGGATTTTATCAGACTCGCAATAGAACAGGTAGACGCTGTGATGGAGGGCTATGACCCGAACGCCATCACACCCACCCTGCAGGGTCAGGGATACATAAGTACATCGAAATTAGGCATCAAACAACTGCTCATGCGCAGCTATGCAGCCGAATCGTTCGTTGGTTTACTCTCCTCCTCGCTTAACATACATTTTCAAGGGCTTGCATCTATTTCATCATCAAGCACAACTGCCGGCGGTATGGGCGCGATCATGGCCCCCTCTCTGAATGCGCCTATGTTTCCTGGCCTCACAAAGGTTGCTGATTTGCTCGAGTACATAAACGAGCTCATAATCATGGTGCTGTTCATGGTTATCGCGCATAAGGGCGTCCTCCTATTCATAAGCGAGGCCGGCCCGAAAATCTTTCTTGTGGGCATCCTCTTTCGTGCACTCCCAATAACGCGCAGGCTGGGTTCAACACTCCTCGCGCTTTTCATCACACTCCAGTTCGTCTACCCTGCTTTCATAGCATATGCGTTTTCAGATGATTTCTATGGGAAGGCTGTTCAAGACTTCTCAGGCACTTACATAAACGTGGACTGGTTCAATGGTATGCCCGGTATGGAGGGCAACTACATCATATTTCTGGGACCGCAGGACATCATTATATACAAAGAGGGAACGACTGCAAACCTCTCATTCACGAGCACGATTCCGCTGTTCAACTATACTGTAAATGAGGAGGGAGGAAGCGTCTTGTGTAATGGCATTGATGCTACTTCAGAAAAGCCCGTGGAATGTGAACTCCCACTCGATAGTATGCAGAGAGCGGATATTATGGATTCAGAAACGCTTGGAAATTACATGAAGTTTTACAACATAACAATCTCGTTCTATGCAGACTATTATGATGAGGAGATGAGGTTGCAGCCGGGCTATGAGTATGTGTATACGCTCTCAGTCCCCGTGCTCGTGGTCCAGCAATGCGAATCAACTGAATGTTCACAGCAATACATAATCAAGAACCAGGAGTTTAAGGAGATGCGCGATGCATACATAGGCGGGCAGACGGTTGGGGACGTCAATGATCTATATTGGTCTGGTGTGACCGGCGATATTGTAAGTACAGGTGGCAAGCTGGCTATGAGCTGGGCTACACAAAAAGGGTTTAAAAAAGTGTCAAAAACGGTGGTGAAGGAGGTTGCAAAAAAAGGTTTCAAGGGATTTCTCGGCAAGGTGATCGGCGGGCTGGTAGGCGGACCGTTTGCGGTGATTTCCTTTATTATCTCAAGTGTAAGCATCAAGTCAGATCTCTCAACTGCAATGTTTGATGAGATCGCATGCGATGCGTACAGCGGCCATATGGCAGAGGCCTATTTTGAGCCAACATACACCCAGCCAGAGGTGAGCGATGCAAGCTGGAATGTCTGGTACTCTATGTCCAAGGCTATCCAAAACTCATGGGAGTTCATTGTCGATTCTGGAGGTGAAATGATTGACAGCAGTTTCAAGATGTATGGCGAATCCGACTACACATCATGTGCAGGCTCGATCGGCCTATTCAATGAGATAATGGGCAGTATTGCTGGCTGGACAACCTCTGGTGTTGTAGATAATGCCCGCGAGTTCAACATCACCATACTGTTCACGCGCGTTATCATGGTATTTATGATAAGTATTTTTGCCATTATAATCACAGTGACATTCTTCCGTTCGATAGCTGAGAGCATTGGTGGTGACTCATCCCTTATGGGCTTGGGCAAATTGATATGAAGAAAGGTGATATGGTGTTGAGCTGCACAACTCCAGTGATTGGCGGCCTGATATGGCAGAATGTATTCCTAGCCATGCTCATCATGCTCCTTATAGTATCCCTATCCTACATGCTGGGCAATCTCTTAAGGAGGGAGGAGTACATTGAGTTCTCGAAACGGGAGTTGTACAACGTCTTTGTCACGGGTGCTCTTGTCGCCTCATTCACAACCATTGTTGCGATTGCAAACGAGTTATCCTGCTCAACAGCTAATGGTGCAAGCCTTTTTGAGCGTGCAGTGGAAGGGATGAATACAGTCGTCTACTCAGAGGTCTACCCAATCCTGCGCAACCTCTTCATGATGATGCTTGAGATAAGCGCGCTCTCCAACATGACTGTAGTCACATTCTCCATAAAATTCAATCCACTGGGCGGGCTGAAATATTTTTACACAAGCCTTAATGTTGTCTCCTTCATACTCGAGTCCGTATTTGCAAGCCTATACATACAATCGCTCCTGCTCATAGTGCTCAAGGAGACTGCATTTTCCATTACAATGCCCGTTGGCATATTCCTGCGTGCCTTCCCCATGACGAGGGATGCGGGCACTTTCTTGATGGCACTTGCATTATCGCTCTACACCATCTATCCCTACATCTACGTTGTTTCGCTCGATACATACAAAGCAGTCATTACTCAGATAACATATGATGATATTGCAAGCGGCATCCATACCACACCAAGCATATGGACCAAATTTTTCTCTGGGGTCGAGAACAAAATATTCTACGTGCTGACCGCATTCAATTATGATGGTATCCGCGATATGTTTCTCTCGCTTGGCGGCCATCTCTTCTTGGCGATAGCCATCCCCGCATTGGCCATAATACTATCAGTGGCAATGGCCAACTCCATCCTAAAATTCATTAAAGAGGTGAGCGCCTGATGCAATTCCCGTTGATACTATTCTCCTCTCCATTTTTCCCATCATTCACGCAATTCTTCTTTGAATTTGTGCCCATAGCACTGCTGGTTGCGACGATACACATCATTTTCGTTTCGCTACTCTATATGGCATCGCACTTTTTCTCTAATGAGAACTTGCTTGCATTTTCTAAACACGAGTTGGCCCAAGCAGTCTATTCTCTCATAATTGTGGGCTCGGTCATAGCAGGCATAGCAATGATGAATAACCTATTCTGCTTGGCGCTTCAAGAGAACACACTCTATAATGGCGTTTGCACATCAGATATTGGCCTTACCGCACATGTAAAGGTTGCGCGCGCACACCTTGCCGAGATGTACAACAACGTACGCGTGCTCGCAAAAGGCACACTGCGCGCATTCGACTGGTCCTCAACCGCTGCAGGCACTTCCACGTCAGTCGGACTTTTACAAGGTAGGCCGATGGCATGGGCGGGCTTTCACTCATTCGTATTCGGTGAGTCTTTCTCGATCTTATACAAAGTACTGCTGTTCATAAAATTCCAGGAGCTGTTCCTGATAATAAATGCGGCGTACTTTTTCCCAGCATTCTTTAACATGGGCTTGGTGTTTAGGATACTGCCATTCACGCGCAAGCTGGGTGGTCTCTTAATGGGTATAACACTCGGCCTTTTCTTTGTGCTCCCATACATGTATATACTCTCGCAGGTTGTGATAACCTCAGCAGAGCATTTCAGCACGCGGTTCATGCTCGACACCGCAAAATGGCAGTTTACGTTTATGACGTTCGGAAGCATAATGGATAGTTCCGGCACGAGCAAGGATTTTGATGAGGTGCTGGAGGATATGCGTGAGAAGGGCGCGGGTACGAATGCATTCGGAATGGCAATAACGGAGCTAAATAAACAAAATGTACCTGAACTCAACATGGGCACTGCTGCTGCAATACCCAACCCTCGTGATAACGCTGCATTTGGCACGGCAAGAGAATATTATGACCCCCAAGACCCTGATAACCACAACTATACGCTTGTTGAAGTGGTGGCGCGCATAATCCTCGCAGTCACATTCTCATCAGTCTTCTCGCTCGTAGGCACAATCTCGGCGATAAGGGAGATATCCGCGCTTTTTGGTGGTGATGTGGAGATCGCAGGGCTCACGAGGCTGATATGATATGAAGTTGGTGGAGATGTGGGGATTGCGCGGTTGATGGTCGAGGGCAGATATGATATGAAATGGAAAGGAGTATTCACACTGGCATTCGCTTTTATTGCCATACTGCTATTCTCCAATATGATTTTTGCGGCGGCACCTACTAATGTGAGTGCATACGCGCAGAGGATTTCAGACATACTCCAGCAGAGTTCTGTTGCATACATCGCTGTGGGGATTGCCATCCTCATCTCCGCACTCCTATACATGGGCCACTCAATACTCTCGGATGCGCGTATGCTCGCGATGTCAAAGGATACATTCTACCAAGCGATAGTATCGCTCGTGCTCATAGCATCCCTGCCGGCACTCTATACTGTGGTATCCACTATTGTGATAACGCTGTTCTTTGGCGACATGAATCTTCAAGGGAACGACATGTTTAGCATCTCCAAGCTCTATATTGCATGGACCCAGATATACTTCTTCATCCACTTGGTAGCGCTCACAATGCTCAACATGATGATCTCTAATCTCATAAACCAGACATATAACATCCCATTAGGAAATAAACTCGTACCCATAGATTTGGTAAGTGTGGCCAAGCCCATAATGTACGCAGTCGGTTTTGGCGTCAACCTGCTCACAACTGCACTGTTCATAAACGGTTTTCAGCTCATGCTCCTCAATCTTATAGAATCAAGCATAATCCCGATATTCCTCCCGCTTGGGGTAATACTGCGCGCATTTCCCACAACGATGAACGCAGGCAACATACTCATAGCGATATGCATAGGCGCATACATCATCACGCCAGCAGTATTCCTCTTTGATATCTATCTTATCACCACCCTCCTTGACCCGAATTCACCGAATCAGACTTCAGAAAAGCTGGGCTTGATGAAATTCTTCTACAACCAGACAACGCTTGAAGCAGTGATGGATTCCAGCAAGTGCCCCCTTCTCAGGGATATGATGGATAAGGTCCTGAATAAAGACTATTCCATATTTGAGAAGCCCATCGATTCAGCAGAATTAAAGGGACAGTGCAATGTGGATGTTGGCGTAGACTCAATAAAGAATATGTTCAAGGGCATGCCCGGGTGGGCGCAGGCAGCTATTGGCGCTACAGCCGTGTCCAAGGTGGTAAACGGCATCTTCACATCTGTATCTCTCGTAAGCAAGTTTTTAAATAAAGGCGGCAAAGTAGGCAAGATCTCTGGAGGGGTAGCGTTGGTGTCTTCAATCAGTTCAAATGTATCATCAGTCCTATTTGCCCTCTTCCTCATGTTATATATTATGGACGTGATTGAGAGTGTGGGCATCTCATTCATAATACTTGCAGCCATCCTTCCTTTCCTGAACTTCACCATAATCGTGCTGTTCATGCGCGAGTTCTCGCAAACAGTCCTTGGCACGCCACTGAACTTAGGCCATCTCGTGAGGTTAATCTAATGCCACACCTAACTCCCATCCCGCCATCGTCCCTTTCAGCTTTGCAATTTGGCTACTGTGCGCCACCAATAGATTGGCTCACCTACTCAATGCTCGCGCTCACAATAGGCATAACACTATATTCACTAATTTACATGATTGGCTCGCTCGTCTCAAGACCGCAGGTGAAGGGGCTGGCGCGTGCGGGGATAGGTGATGTTTTTAGTGTCTTCATATTCCTGATGTTCATTCTCATCATCAAGGAGGCATTCTGTCTCGCTACACCCACCTCGCTTGGCCTCGATTTCAGTGGTCTCGGAAATGTGGCTCAGTTGATGTCGGTGGGCGCCAACCCCAATAATACACCCATACTCGCACTCAGTGAAGCCTACCTTAAACTGCTCTATTATGAGGGGGAACGCCTTTACAAGATGCTCCTCGTGCAGCTCCTCTACACTGGCGCGGTGACCTCCACAACGGTAAATGCGGGGTCTATTATGGGCGACCTCCACCCATTCGGCGGGCTTGAGCCACTGCTCAACTTTGCCCCCTACTTGCTCTCCTCACTTACCATACTGCTGATGAGCGTGTCTGTGCAATTTTACATGCTCAAGTTTTTCGAGGCTACCGGACTTTCGCTATTCCTCCCGCTGGGCATACTGATGCGCGTGATACCGCCTACACGCGGTTTTGGCGGTGCGCTCATAGCGATTGCAATCTCAATGTATCTCGTATACCCGCTCCTGCTCTCATACAATTTCTACGTGCTCGTGAATAATGTAAAGATAGATGATGTACAGATAAACTCATACCTTTATAATACACCTACATGCGAGAAGAATGATGACTGTGCTTCAAATGAATGCAAGCCTGTTGACCCAAACAATCCTTCGCGCAAGTTCTGTACACCGTGCGTACTCGTGGGTGAGCCGCCAAACGGCGATAGTAGTAAGTGCTGTTACATTTCTAAGTTTGAAGATAATAAATGTGAAATAAAGGACGAGTATGAAGAAAAGCCAGAACTGCTCGGCAACCGTAGCGGAGGTATAATCGCAAAGGGCGCAACACCCGCAAGTTATGGCGTGACGATGTTCGTAGGGACTATGGCCACACTTGGTGCGTTATCTGTGGTGCTTTCAGGGGTGGGGACCATCCTTCCAAAAGTGGGACAGGTGACCAGTGTGCTTAGCGGCCTTATCGCAAGTGTTGTATCGATCGCATCCGTCTTTATATCCATTACACACATCTCGTTTATAGCGCACCCATTATTCGCGTTCATCATAACCCTACTGCTCAATGGGGACTTCTTCTTTGTGGGGTTCATTCTTCCTGTTGTGGAATTCATAGTGATGATTGAGTTCATACGGACGCTCTCCTCTTCGATGGGCGAGCCGGTAGACCTCATCCAGGTGTTCAGGGTGATATGATGAAAACAAGGTGGTTCAAAAATGGCTGATGTATATGCAGGCATGATGGCCGGTGCTTACCCACTCGCAACGGTAATACTACTCATTACCGCATCACTAATCTCAATCCTGTATATGGTCGCGCACATCATAAACAACCGCAAGATCGAGAGTTGGGTGAAGAATGAGATATTCCAGTGCTTTGCAACCGTAGTGCTTCTCTTTCTTGCCGTAGGCCTGTTATCGCTTGCATCAGAGTTGGCTGGCACATTCCTTACTGAAGTTGCGAATGCTAACGGCCTGCAGGATGTCGTCGCACTCGTAACATCCAATCAACAGCTGGGTAATGCCCCCGAGCCGCATATTATGTTCGCGCGCGTCTATCTCCTGAGCAGGCTTGATGTACTCAGCGAGATGTATAATTCCCTCTTTTATATGTATGCACTCACATCCACCGCGGGCATGAGTGGCGCGTGGTTTCCGGAGCAGGGCCTCATAAAAGTAGGCCTCGGTTCACTCGCCGCTATCGGTAATTTCATACAACCCATCCTTGAATATATCTATTACGGTTTTCTGTTTGTGTACTTCCAGCTTGGCCTTCTTGAGATCATAGACAGCTACTTTTTCTATGCATTCCCGGCGGGCCTCGTCCTGCGTTCATTTCCATTTACGCGTTCGCTCGGTTCATTCCTGATAGCGACGGCGATCGGCCTCTACTTCGTCTATCCTTTCTTCCTCTCGCTCCTCCTTCTCACCAATTACGAGACTACGCTTGACATTAATGAGGATGCGATTATGGGCCTTATAAAGAATGAGTACCCGAGCCAGTACCTAGTCTATTATGTACAGCAGAGGCTGTTGCATGAAGATGTAGCGGGCGCAACGTCCACATCCGCATCGTCTTTGAGTATGTGGGGCAAGATCTCCTCGGCGGTGCAGTTTCTTTTACTGACGATGATTCTTTATCCACTCATCGCTATCATTGCGGCATACACATTCATCCATCAGTTTGCCGCACTGATGCAGGCCAACGTAGCCGACCTTGGCAGGGGCCTTGTAAAACTCATCTAAAAAGTGCATTTTTGGTTTTTTAATTGCCCGCATTTGTTTTAGTTCTATTCCCCTTTCTCTATGTGTTTTTTTATCAAAATAAATCAATTATATTGAGTCAAAATCATATTAAACAATCCATCTTGCTTTGATTCAAATAATAAAAAAGATAAGCACTGCTTTTCCCTTGATTATGTATTTTAATCGATTATTTTTGGCACATATTAAATTTTTTTATACATATTAGTGGTTTAAAATAAGCCATTTCAACATATTATGAATTTAAAGCCTTCAAATTGCCTTTGCAACGTTTTCCTTAATTCGTTTAGGATTCTGAGAAACTAGATAATTTTTTTCACAGAAAAATCTCTTATATAAATATATGCTTCCATAATAATATAAAATGTTTTAAGAGGGAGAAAATGGAAAGTATAATTAGGTCTGCCTTGGGAAACCGCGAGGCCGAAAAGCCCGCGACTGCAAACGACGCGATGGACAACGAGTCCATTAAGATCGCTGTATGCGGTGTTGGTGGCGCTGGTAACAACACAGTTAACCGCCTTCTCGCCGCAGGTGTGAAGGGTGCAGAGCTCATTGCGCTGAACACCGACAAACAGCACCTTAATGTAATCGACCCTCGTGCCAAGAAGATATTGATTGGTAAGAGCATTACCAGAGGTCTCGGCGCTGGTGGCTACCCGGAGGTTGGTGCAAAAGCCGCTGAGGTTGACAGGGCGGCAATCGAGCGCGAGCTCGGTGGTGCACACCTCGTATTCATATGCGCTGGTATGGGTGGCGGCACGGGCACTGGTGCAGCGCCAGTTATTGCGGAGATAGCAAAGGACCAGGGCGCAATCACAGTTGCAATGGTCACCTACCCATTCGCTCTTGAGAGGTCAAGGAGGGCAAAGGCTGATGAGGGTATTGAGAAGCTCAGGAAGAGCTGCAACTCAGTAATCATACTGGACAACAACAGGCTCGTCGAGCTCGTTCCAAACCTTCCTATTAACGATGCATTTGCGGTTGCTGATGAGATCCTTGCAAAGGCTATCAGCGGGCTGGTGTGGACGATAACACAACCTTCGCTGATTAACATCGACTTTGCAGATGTCCGCGCGATCATGGCTGACGGCGGTGTTGGCTTTATTGCAGTGGGCGAGGGCAAGGGCCCAGACCGTGTCCGTGGTGCGGCAGAGTCTGTATTGAAGAACAAGCTGCTCGATGTTGACTTTGCAGGTGCAAAGGGTGCAATTGTGCACATATCCGGTGGCCGTGACCTTACACTCGGCGATGCGATCAAAGCAGGTGAGTTCATCTCTGAGAAGATGGATGCAGAAGCAAACGTCAAATGGGGTGCACGCCTCCTGCCAAACTATGACGGCAAGCTCGAGATAGTAGCTATCGTTACTGGTGTGACGGGCGCGAGTGTGATGGGCAAGTTCGGCAACAAGGAGGCCGACTCTGGGCCAGTAACCGATATAGAAGTGATTGGCTGAATAGGAAACTATAGGTGATGCTGGGTGGAAGAAGAAACTGGTGATTTTGGCGCCAAGATAACTGTGGTAGGCCTTGGTGGTGCTGGATGCAATACAGTAACCAGGCTTACTGATATAGGTATAACAAGTGCAGAGACAATAGCGATGAACTCAGATAAGTTGCACTTGGGTATAGTGCGTGCGCACAAGAAACACCTGCTGGGCCAGTCCCTCACGAGGGGGTTGGGATGCGGCGGGTACCCTGAGGTAGGAGCACGATCCGCCGAGGCCGATAAGGAGCAGATTCGCCAGCTCCTTGAAGGCTCGGAGCTCGTTTTCATAACCGCAGGGATGGGTGGAGGCACGGGCACTGGCGCAGCACCAGTAGTCGCCCAAATCGCAAAGGAGATGGGGGCGTGCGTCGTGGGGATGGTGACATTCCCATTTGCGCTTGAGCGCGTGAGGATGAAGAAGGCACTTGCGGGCATATCCGAGCTTAAGAATCATGCGGACACGGTTGTTCTGATAGACAACAACAAGCTCGTCTCTTATGTCCCAAACCTTCCCATAGATAAGGCGTTCGCGCTTGCAGATGAGATTGTCGCCAATGCGGTGAAAGGCATCTCAGACACCATCCAGTATCCCAGCCTCATTAACATTGACTTTGCTGATATAAAGGCCCTTATGAACAACAAGGGCCTTGCAGTGATCTCAATTGGTGAGGGGCAGGGAGGAGGCAGGGTAGAAGAGGCGATAAACAGTACTCTCAGGAATCCTCTACTCGAGGTTGCTTATGATGGCGCTAATGGCGCACTCATACATATAAGCGGTGGTAAATCGCTCACTCTAGGCGATGCGACGGCAATCGGCGAGGGGGTGGGCAAGCCACTTGCAGAGAGTGCCAATGTTCTGTGGGGCGCGCGTGTGAATGAGGAGCTGGGCGACCGTTATATAGTAACCTCGATTATAACAGGGGTGAAGAGCAGGATACTGGACAAGGACTTTACCCCATCCTTCCAATTTGTAAACCAGCAGCCTCAAGTGATGCAGAGCGATATTTCTATCTAAGAAGACAGCGGCCCGCAAGTGCGCGAGTATTTTCATTTTTTCGACAGTTTCTCATTTATTAATAATTTCCATCTAAAGTTTCACTATGCAATCAACCAGTGTAGGGAAGGACATTTCGCAGTCAGTTAGCCTTACAAAATACTTCATATCTTTGCCGCGCTCGCGCTATCAATTCATCATTATGCTTGTGCTCGCGCTGGTTTTTGCAATTTTTCTCATGTATACGCAGAAAATTACAAACCCTATCCAGGCCGTTCTAACATCAACAATCCTCCTTACCGTTCCAGCAGTATTTTCAGCACTCGCATTTAGGGTATTCAGGGGGGTGATGCTCAAGCGCTCGATGTTCCTTATGCTCATTGCATCTCTATTCTATGCGCTCATCTACTCCATATACTTCATCACCACCGACCTTAATCTACTGGTAGTCGGCTATTCGGCAATATTCATAATTGTGTTCCTCAGTTCATATTTTGTGTTCGGGCTCCGCTATACAGCCCTGATACTCACGTTAATTCAACTGTTCTTTTTCTCGATAATGCTCTACTATCTTGAGTATGTTACATCTTCACCACGCGACCTTGTGCTCAAGCTCCTCGTCACGTGCGCAATCTTTTCAGCGCTTGCGTATATCATAATGAACATAATAAACGCACCACTCAAGAAGGCATTCTCAATCTCGAGCACGCGTGCGTTCTCAATGTTCATCTCACAGTGGCTCTACGAGTCGAAAGACCTGGAGAAGGAGTTCAACCGTATAGGCGTATACGCTGATACGTTTGTGGATGCCCTCTTCGTTAAGAACGGGCAGGGTGTATGTTTGATCACAGTACCTCAAGTGCACTTCGGACCATTTGGCAACCTTGGCGGCAGTAATTTCCCGGCACAGATAGCCAGCTCGCTTGAGGATTCAGCCGATTGTTGCGTAGTGATGCACGGAGCGTGCACGCATGATTACAACCCCACAACGAGTGCACAGCTGCGCAACATAACAGGACCGCTGGCCACTTTTGTAAGAGAGGCTGATGTGAAGTGCAGGAATGAGAAGTTCGCATTCGTAAGAACCAACTACAACCACGCAAACGCATCGCATCTCATACTTGGGAAATCGGTCCTCAGCTCATTCTCGCGCCACCCATATACTACAGAGGATATGGATTATGGGCTCGGTCTTCTTCTTCGTGAGATTGGAACGAAGGATTTCACGACGTGTATGATTGCTGATGAGCACAACTCGGAGACGGGCGAGATAACACAGTTCCTCCTCGGCACTGATGAGGCATCGGAATACATAAGTGCGATGCGCATGCTGGGTGCGTCGCTGAAAACGGCTAAGAGGGAGAATGCCAAGTTCTCATTTACCAAGTTTAACCGTCCCGGCTATGAAAGGCACGGCATAGGCAGAGGTGGTATCTCAATGTTTGCGTTCATCTCCCCATCAAATTCAGTGGTATATGCGGTGTTTGATTCGAATGGCATAACGAACAGCGCAAAGGATAGGATGGAGCGTGCACTCAATAAGGTTTTCGGGCATGCAGTGATAATGACCACGGACACGCACATGCTCAACAAGGTAAACGGTGTTGTCAACCCCGTTGGTGTCTATGATATAAGCGAGTTGGAAGAGGATGTGATGGATGGCGCGCGTGCACTCATCCAGACGGCCACACCGTTCAAGTCCTATTCAAGAACAATCCCAATACGTGTAAAGGTATTTGGGCCCCGCCAGTCCCTCAAGCTCATAGGAACTGTGAATGCGATTGTTGCGGTTACAAAACTCGTGCTTCCCCTACTCCTCATTTTCGGGACCCTTTTTGCGCTTTGGGTCCTTTCGTTTATCAGCTGATGATTACGCTTCGTTTTCAGAATCCTTTTTGCGTTTTCCCTTTCTTTTATCTGCCGATGCTGCAGGCGCTTCCTCTTTATCTGTTGATGCTGGCTTCTCCGCACCCGCTTCAGTCTCAGCATACTCATCTGCAACGCTCTCAATCTCCTCAAACGCCTTCTTTGCCTTTGCCTCTGCATCATTATCGCCGCGCAGTTTCAGCACAGTGGCCGCGAGTAGTCTGTACACGAGGTTTAGCGATTTACGGCCCTTATTATTGCAGGGGACCACTAAATCCAGATATCTAGCGGAGTTGTCTGTATCAACAAGGCCGATGGATGGTATCCCCCTGAATGATGACTCCTTTAACGCCTGTATCTCTGTTCTTGGGTCTGAAACTATGATGAGCTGGGGCTCAAAAAAGTGCTTGCTTTTTGGGTTTGTAAGCGTGCCCGGCTGGAACCTTCCCTTCAGTATTCTACATCCGACGAGTTCGCAGAACTTCTCTGCAGCATCAATGGCGTAGAGCCGTGATGCAACCACCATAATCTTATCGGGGTCATACCTCGCAATCATCTCTGCGGCACTCTCGATCCTCGCATCTATGCTCTCAAGGTTCATTACATAGAGCTTATCCGGCCTGACCTTGTATATGAAATTCTTCATGTAAGGGGTCTTGAGTCTTGTACCGATATGTATGCCTGATTCCAGATATTCTTCCTGTTTAGTTAGCATCTATCCACACCTCGAACGAATACCTATTTTTAGGTATGCAAAACCTTAATAAACTAAATCTT
Organism: Candidatus Micrarchaeum sp.; assembly: GCA_020723045.1. Taxonomy (GTDB): domain Archaea; phylum Micrarchaeota; class Micrarchaeia; order CAILAH01; family CAILAH01; genus DYJQ01. The sequence goes on along the minus strand of DYJQ01000020.1, from coordinate 1,214 downwards.
AAAAGCTATAACATGAAGGTCGTATTGTATGGACAGATGGGCCGCCAGCTTGAGGATGTGTTAAAAGCCAACTTTCCCTTGCACGCTATTGAGTCGGTTGATGGGCTCTTAACGGAGGCTAATACTGTACATGATGCTGAAATAATAGTAATAAAGTACAACCCCTCTGTGAAAATTTCTTCCAGCATACTCGATAAAATGCCAAAACTTAAGGCAATAGTTGCAGCGAGCACAGGTATGGACCACGTAGATATTGAAGAATGTAAGAGGCGCGGCATAACCGTGAAGAATTGTCCTACATACGCGGCCAATGCAGTTGCTGAGCTTGCGTTGGCATTGGTGTTTTTTGGGATGCGCGGGTTAGCACAAGCCAGCCGTGCGGGCGGGTTGCTTGATTATTCCAACAATGCACGGTTTAGTGGCATCGAATTACAGGGAAAGACGTGTGCAGTGCTCGGGACGGGCAACATAGGCGCTCTCGTGTGTGAGAAGATGCTCCCGCTTGGGTGCACGGTCGTTGCATATGATATAGTCGAGAATCATTCACTCGAGCAGAAAGGTGTTAGGTATATGAAACTGAATGATGCCCTCTCAATTGCGGATGTGGTTATCCTCACACTTCCCTTAGTAAAGGGGACGTATCACATACTAGGCGGGGAGGCATTCAGTTTGATGAAGGATGGGGCGGGGATAGTCAATGTTGGCCGCGGTGCTCTCATCGATAATGCCGCACTCTACAACGCTCTCGGCAGGCTCTCGTTTGCTGTTCTTGATGTTGTGGAGGGTGAGGATGAGCTGGTTTCTGGAAAGAAGGGTGCGCAATTGATAAAGCTCTCACAGCATCCTAAGGTCATATTGACACCGCATATCGGTGCAAGAACACGTGAGGCAGAGAACAGGATGGTGGAACAGATAGTAGGGATATTGAGAGGTCTGCTCCCCTCCGCATAATGGCAATTTTTCTTTAAATAAATTCGCCTCTTATTCTTTCCCCGTGGGGCTGTGGGCTAGCCTGGCATGCTATCGCCTTGGGGTGGCGGTGACCCCAGTTCAAAGCGGGGGATGTATCCTCCCCCCGCACCCCCAGGTAGTTCGCCACAGCGAACACTGAACGGTGCGGTTGGAAGCGTACATCTTTCGATGAAAATCTGGGCAGCCCCACTTTTTGCCTACGGATGAGAGGCGACTCAATAAACATATATCTTATCTTTCAT
>DYJQ01000019.1:16445-17616 GCA_020723045.1 Candidatus Micrarchaeum sp. | reverse complement strand
TTTCTACAGCTTGGCCTTAAACCATTTTACTATTGAGTCAAGGCACTCGCCGGCATACTCATTGGAGAAGAGGTTATGGGTTGCACCGTTTATCTTCAAGAGATGTGAATTGGAAAGATGCCTGATGAGCTCCTCGCTCTGTGAGATGGGAACGATGTCATCATTTGTGCCGTGTACAATAAGCATTGGCACGGTGACCTTCGAATAAGATTCATAGCTATTATGGTTCATGCCATCCTCATAAAATGAATAATTCAAGCGTATGCTGAGGCCGAGGTTTGGCGCCCTGAGCATGCCGCTCTCCTTCCACTCTTTGAGGTCAACCCCCCCGAATATGGCATGAAAATCCGAGAGCGGTGCGCAAAGCACTGCAGAGTCGGCCTTCACACCATTCTTCATCGCGCCCAGCGCCACAAACCCGCCTATGCTGAACCCGAAGAGGCCGATCCTCTCATACCCTTTGCTCTTGGCAAATTCTACCGCGGCCTTGCAATCCTCAATCGCTTTTGTGAGTGTGAAGTCTGCAAAATCGCCATCACTGCCACCGTGGCCATTGAAATCGAATGCTAAAGAATCTATATTGGATTCCTGCAGGGCCTCTGCGACCATGTAATTGTTCTCCTTTGAGGAGACGAAGCCGTGCATAAGGATTACTATAGAATCGTGCCTGCCGTTATACCTGAAATGGTCGCCGATTATCCTGCGCTGGCCAGCCATCATCTCCACTTGGTCGATCATGTCCCCACTTAAAATAGATGATATTTAAAAACATTTTGAGGCCAAATAAATTCCAGCCCGATGTAGCTCAATGGTAGAGCGGCCGGCTGTAGTGGGCCCTTTTTGGATTAGATTCCAGAAAGGGGATGAATAACACATCCCCCGCTTGTGCGGGGGTGGAATCCCCAGGAAACCGAGGGGGGCTTGCCCCCCGCGGTTGGCTCCATCTTATAGATGGGGGGGAGGTGGAATCCCCAGGAAACCGAGGGGGGCTTGCCCCCCGCGGTTGGCTGTGACCGGCAGGTTGGCGGTTCAAAGCAGGGGCGCAGTTGTAGGCTTTGCCTACAATTTGTCGCCAAAGGCGACAACCCCGCCCCCTGCAACCCCAGGTAGTCTGCTTCGCAGACACTGGCGATTGCGATGTTGAAAATCCGCCCATCGGGACTCTCATTAA
>DYJQ01000019.1:0-16345 GCA_020723045.1 Candidatus Micrarchaeum sp. | reverse complement strand
TCGCAGACACTGGCGATTGCGATGTTGAAAATCCGCCCATCGGGACTCTCATTAATTTTCTGCACGTTTTTAACTATTAGTGCAATGAAATATCAATGGTAATAGGAGCTGATAATTATGCAAAAAAACTCTGCAAGAGATACCACTGCAAAAAAGAAAAAGTCTAACGCGCGATTTAGGCCACCCTTAGTCGAAAAAGCAATCTTCGACCTCGGAAAATCATCATCTAAAGTAGCAGAACTCAAGGACCGCGCAATAAACGCATCACCAAAGGTTGCAAGAGAGGCCGTATTAGCACTGGATGACCTCGTAAAAGAACCCTCGCCAAAGATTGCAGTGCAGGCCGTATTAGCACTGAAAAATGTTGGAATAAACGCATCAGATGATATTGCAAGGGAGGCTGTATTATCACTCGTACTTGCCGTGCCAAGCACATCACCCAGGGTTGCAAAAAAAATAGTAGACGCATTGAAATATCTTGGTAGAAAAGCATCAACTAAGGTTGTAAAACAAGCGGTAGCAGCACTAGAAAATCTCGGCATGAAAGCATCATTTGATATTGCAAAACAAAGCGTATTGGCACTCAAAGACCTTGGAATGAAAGCATTGCCGGCTGTTGTAGAGCACACACTACTCGCACTTAGAGACTTAGGAGTAAGAGCATCACCAGAGGTTGCAGGGCTGGCGGTACTAGCGCTGAAAGATATCGGAAGAGATGCATCAGATGAGGTTGCAGAGCAGGTAGTATTTGCACTGAAAGAGGTGGGAGCAGGCGCATCGCCAGAGGTTGCAGGGCAGGCGGTGCTAGCGCTGGAGGGCCTCGGAAAGGATACACCTGATGAGGTTGCAGAGCAGGTAGTACTTGCACTGAAAGAGCTCGGGGCAGGCGCATCGCCAGAGGTTGCAGGGCAGGCGGTGCTAGCGCTGGAGGGCCTCGGAAGAGATGCATCTCATGAAATTGCAGGGCAGGCAATACTCGCACTTGAAAATCTCGAAAGAAACGCTTCATATGACGTTGCAGAACAGGCCGTGCTATCACTTGAGAGGATAAGGCACATATAAAGTGTGATGAGCGAGTATCGGACAGTAGAAATGTTTTTTAATTGCACTAACTCTATTTTTCAAACATGCAAGCACAGGTCGGTTTCAGCAAACTAGCAAGAAAATCAACCAAGATAAAAAAGGCATTTATGGCAATGCTGGCGAGCACTATGATAATAACCGCTGCCCCTTCATTTACTTCTGCTAATACTATTTCAAAGGCGTGCCTGCACTATGCCGAGGCCAAGAGGTTCAATATAATGAAAGGAAACAGCATGTACGTAAAATATGCACCCAAGTTTGAACACATACCTAACGAGAGGCTCAAAGACCTGCTTAGGCAGGATAGGATTGCAGATTACAAGTATATGGTTGAAGCGAGGCGGGCCCTCATAAAAGAGAGCGGAGAGAATGCGGTGGAGACGTGCGAAAAAGCAGTCGGTCTTGCACAGGAGATTAAAATGAGCGAGAAAAAGATGGAGGTAAGCAAGCTGTTGATCGATAAGAACAAGGATATGTGGAAGGATGTACTGAGAACAATAGGTGTGATTGCATTCATCTACTTCTTGAGCTTGGCGTTCAGGCCATAAAAACAGGCGCCGTGTTCAAACACACATCACTAGTCTAGCGTCCGTATAGGCCCACTAACTCCCCCTTCCCGGATATGTGGCCTTTCATTGCGATGAGCAGTGCATCTCTTGTTGCGCCTTTGTCGAGCGATATGTTAGAATCGAGTGCATACACAGTGAATACATAATGGTGAGGCTTGCCGGGTGGGGGGCACGGGCCTCCATAGCCGAGCGTGTTGAAATCATTCCTTCCCTGCACACCAATACCATATACCCCTTGTCCATAATCTTCATTCACCGGAAGGTTCCACACCACCCAGTGCACGAATGCGCCCATGGGCGCATCATGGTCCTCAACTATAACTGATATAGATGTTGCAGTAGACGGGATGCCTGAGAGCAAAAGCGGTGGAGGGATATTTTCACCATCGCATGTATATTTCCTATCCATGAGGGTGTCGTTTGCGAATGTGCTCTTCACATAAATGGCTGTATAATTGTGTGTTTCATCAAGATCTCCGTCTTGGCTTACACATCCGCAAATCAAAGCAACAGCAACCAGCACCGGCAACATCGCCTTCATAAATAGCAATCATATAGACATTTTATAAATATTACATGCTTGAAGACATTTACTAGTTGAGGTTTTTCAGATGATCGAGAATAAACTTGATAGGTTGAAGCAGAGCGAGGATGAGTGCAGAAAGATCATCGAGAAGGCAAAGAGCGAGGCAGATGAGATAAGGAGGAGGAACAGCACGGCGATTGCAGAGATAAGAGAGAAGTGGAAGAAGGAGTTGGAGGAGGAGAAGAAGAAGATTTACGCAAAGGCGGAGGCCAATGCAAAGAGGGAGATCTCAAAGATTGATGAAAAGATGGAGAAGGCGGTCTCTGCAATAAAGGAGATTAAGGCGAGCGAGATTGAGAAGGCCGCAGATGATGCGATGAAGGTTATAATTGAAGAGTGAGTGTGGAGTAATGTTTCCGGAAAGGATGCTTAAAGTACAGATAATAACACTGAAGAGCCATGTTGAAGAGATAGTTGCGGGACTGCACAAGCTTGGGCTCGTGCATATCGAATTTGCAAACGGCGATGAGTGGATAAAGAGCGCCCCACCGCTCGGCAAGATTGAAGGGCTTTCACGTGAGGCTGGGCTCGTGAGGGAAGTGCTCGCTATTGCAAAGGCGATGGGGATTGAAGAGAACGGAAGAGAGGGGTACAAGAGGGATGACCTTGAGACAATTATAGGATTGCAGGCACAAGCTAACGAATTACAGAGAAGCATCGAACTGCTTGATAGGAGAGGCGAACCGCTCAGCATCCTCAAATCGCTTGGCATAAACACACTACCGCAGAATGATAAGGTGTATTACGAGCTTTTTGAGACAACACCCGAGAAGGTTGAGATAGCGGCCATTGCATGCAATAAGAGCGATGTTGATTATGAATACAGAAAGGAGAGAGGGAGGGCGCACATATTCATCTGCGGGAGTGGTGAGGACAAGGAGAGTATAAAGGAGATAGCAAAAGAGCATGGCCTCATCCCCATAAAAGTGGAGAGGGGAGCGGGCGAGACGGTGGGTGCACAGCTCAAGAGCATTGGTGATGCGCGTGCACAAGCACACAGCAAGTTAGAGGCGCTCAAAAGTGAGATAAGGGAGAGACTATCGCCGATACTGTGGAGCATACGCAGAAACTACAATGATTTGCAGGTGGAGATTGATAGGGCTGAGGTCGTTTCGAAGTTCGGCCAGAGCGAGAGGCTCTATTTCATAAATGGCTGGGTTAGGGAGAGGGATAGGACAGCGATTGAAGACTTTGTTGCTAGCCATGGCAGCTATGCAATAGCGGCGTTCTCAAAACCGCACCACAATGAGTTGCCACCCACATCATTCAAAGTATCAAAAGGCGTCATGCCATTCAATTCACTGCTCAGGTTCATTGCAGTGCCGAGGAGTGATGAGGTTGACCCCACAACGCTTATTGCCATTACACTCCCGATGATGTACGGGATGATTGTGGGCGATGTTGGGTATGCGCTCGTGCTGATGGCGCTCTCATACTACCTCACAGGCAAGACGAAGGGGATGCTGAGCGACCTTATGAAGATTACGTTCATATCTTCATTCTGGGGTATTCTGTGGGGTATTGTATTCGGGGAGGTGTTCGGGTTTGAGCCGGAATGGCTCAGGATTACACTCTTTGGTGTGAGCTTCCCGCTCATAAGCAGGCTGCACGGAGTCATAAACCTGTTCATGCTGACCATTGGGCTGGGTGCCGTGCACATTGCACTCGGCAATGCACTGGGCGCAATTGAGGGTGTAAAACACAAGGATACAAAACACGCAATTGCAAAGGCGTGCTGGGTGCTGCTCGAGATTGGGCTTCTGCTGTTGTTGTTCAGCCCAAATGCGGGTATCGTACTCACACTATTGTCCGCTGGCGGGGTTATAGCTACTGAGGGTGTGATCGCCGTAATAGAGATTCCCGGGATGATTGCAAACATAATGTCATACTTGCGGATTGCCGCTGTTGGGCTCTCTGGCGTGATACTTGCATTCTTGATAAACATGATGCGGCCAGACCCGAGCCAGGGGGTGTTCATGATTGTGATGTTTATTGTGTTTGCGGCCGCGCACTTCATTGCAATCGTTCTGGCGGCTTTCGAATCGCTCGTACAGGGAGGGCGGTTGCATGCAGTTGAGTTCTTCTCCAAGTTCTTTAAGGGAGGGGGTATTCTATTCAATCCGTTTAGGATGAAGGAAAATATAGAGGTGGAATGAAATGGCAAATGAATTGTTGAAAGTGGTGGATTATGGATGGGCACTAGGCCTTACGGCTATAGGTGCAGGCATAAGCATGGCGCTGGGCGCACTGGCGACTGGTAATGCACAGGCCGCAATAGGCAGCTCTGCAGTGGGTGCGATCGCCGAGAGGCCGGAACTCTCAGGAAACATGCTACTCTACGTGGCACTGCCTGAAACTACGGCAATACTCTCGCTCGCAATATCAGCACTGCTCATATTCATAATCGGCCAACCGCTGGCCAGCCAGATGGGCGGAACTGCTGCTGCACACTAAGTGATGTGGGATTTCAGAAAAACAGGGCTAAACAAAACCCTTGTTGCATACTAGTGATACGATGAAGATAGATTCTGTAGGAGAGGCATTGCTTGATGAGGCCAAAAGGGAGGCTGAAGGTATTGTAAGGAGGGCGCAACTAGAGACGAATGATGCCATCAAGATGGAAAAGGAGAGGCTTGCAAAAAGGAGGGAAGAGGAGCTTGCAGCGTATGAGCACACCGTGGCAAAAATGATGGAGGAGCGGATTGCTGCTGCAAGGCTGGATGCAAAAAAAGAGGTACAGCGAGTACAGGATGCCGTCGCATCTGAAGTTATCAGCACACTGCTTGAGAAGCTTGTTGAGCTCAGGAAGAGTAAAACCGGGTACAAAACAGTACTTGCATCGTTTTACAAGAGTGCCGCGTACGAGCTGAAGGAGAGCGGTATCGGAGGCGGGCTTGAGATTGAGTGTGCAAAAGAGGATGTGGCCATTGTAAAAGGGATAATGGCAAAAGGCGACTCTGTAAAGGCAAATGCGAATATAAACGGAGGCATCATAGTGAAGAGCAAAAAGGGCGGTGTGATGGTTGATATGACATTTGCAACGGTTGTGAGGGATAGAGAGAGTGAAGTGAAAGCAAGGGTATACAAAAAGCTCTTCAGGTAAATGAATAAAGCGTGGGTCCACATGGCCAAGGATATTTACATCAAGGCAAGGGAGTTTGGGTATGTCAATGCCAGGCTTAGGGCTGCAAGGCCGCACCTTCTCTCCAGAGAAACACTCGAATCGCTGTGTGAGGTTGAGAGTGTCGACTCCATGCTTGAGCTCCTCCTCAATACTGCGTATGGGCCATACATCGATAAATTGAGAACCAAGTATGGGGGGTTTGAGCTCATAAGCAAGGTAGTTATGGAGCGGTTCAGCAAGAAGGTTGCACAGATAGAAGGGATGGTAAGGGATGAGAGAAAGGCCGCATTGCTTTACGCTGCAACCGGCAAGTTAGAGGCATACAACCTAAGGATGCTCTTCCTCGAAGCGTTTAGGGGGGCGGGGTACAGCCCGGATTATATAGAGGCAGGTAGAGTGAGTGGAAGAAGACTGGGCCTGCTCAGGGATGTTGAGGATGTTGCGCTACTCAAGAAAATCGTGAGTGATATGGGCTATCCCATACACAAGGAATCAGAGAAATATGTTGAGATAGTAGATGATATTGAGCGGGCATACTATGAGAGGCTCAATCAGCTCAAGAGTATGTGCGGTGATGAGCCTGAAGTGAGGATGTACATTGAGAAGATGATTGACTACAAGAACTTTGACCTTGCGCTCAGGCGCATGAAAGGGAATATTGCAGAGCCTAAGTTCCTTGAGGGCGGGTCTGTGCATGAGAGCGTGATAAGGAAGGCTATGGGCGGAAATGCCGCAGACGTCGCTGAAGTGTTTGGTATAGGAGATTTATACGAGAAGTATGGTAGCGACCCATCATGGCTTGAGGAGATGTACGACCGCAAACTGCTTGAATGGGCGATGAGTACAGGGGCGGCCGAGCCGTTCTCGATGATCGGTATCATTGGGTTCATAAAGAGGCTGGATGTTGAGAGGAGGAATATCAGGAGCATTGCAATAGCGAAAAATATACTGAGCGCAGATGAGATTAAGAAGAGGATAATATGGTAATGGGTGGTATTGATTGAAGACCGTTGTTGTTGGCTCAAAGGAGATATGCCTCGGGTTCAGGCTGGCGGGCATAAAGGAGTTTGTGTATAGGGAGAACGTTGGCAATATGAGCCAGCTCATCGAGGATATGCTCAAGAGAGAGGATGTGGGGATTATCATAATGGACAGCGGCTCATACTCAATGCTCGACTGGGCGCTCAAGAAAAGGCTTGAGACCATTGCAAAGCCGAGCATAATAACCGTGCCAGACTATGGAAGCAATAAGATGGAGACGGAGAGCCTTGACGTGCTCGTGAAACGCGCACTCGGGTTTGACCTGAGGAAAAAATAATCAAAAAAAGGTGTGTGTCATATGGGAGTTATAAACAGGATTTCAGGGCCGGTTGTGACGGCCTCGGGAATGAGTGGCGCTAAGATGTATGATGTGCTCAAAGTAGGGAATGCGGGCCTTATAGGCGAGATTATCAGGCTCAACGGAGACCATGCAGTGGTGCAGGTTTATGAGGACACTTCCGGTATACGGCCGGGTGAACCTGTTGAGAATACGGGGCTTGCACTCTCCGTTGAGTTGGGGCCGGGGCTGCTCAAGTCAATCATGGATGGGATAGCTAGGCCGCTCGACAAGCTGCAAGAGAAGAGCGGTGCATTCATCGGCCGTGGCGTCACAGTCAATACGCTTGACAGGAAGAAGAAGTGGGAGTTTAAGGCGGCTGCAAAGAAGGGGGATAAGGTGAGTGGCGGTGACGTGTTGGGCACTGTACAGGAGACGGATACGATTGAGCACAGGATTCTTGTACCGCCGAATGTTTCAGGAAAGATAGAGATGATAGAAAGCGGGAGGTATACTGTTGAGGATGTTGTGTGCACTGTAAAGGGCGGTAGTGAGACACATGAGCTCAAGCTGATGCAGAAGTGGGAGGTCAGGAAGAGAAGGCCGTATGCAGAAAAGATGCCTCCCAATATACTGCTGAGCACGGGGCAACGGGTGGTGGACACATTCTTCCCCATTGCAAAGGGCGGCACAGCATGCATTCCTGGGCCATTCGGTTCCGGCAAGACGGTGACACAGCAATCGCTGGCGAAGTGGAGTGATGCGCATATTGTCGTCTACATCGGATGCGGCGAGCGCGGGAACGAGATGACCGAAGTGCTGACAGAATTCCCTGAATTGCAAGACCCGAGAACCAAAAAACCGCTGATGGAGAGAACGGTGCTCATAGCAAACACCTCAAACATGCCCGTGGCTGCACGTGAGGCGAGCATATACACTGGGGTGACGATTGCGGAGTACTATAGAGATATGGGGTACGATGTTGCACTCATGGCAGATTCAACTTCAAGATGGGCTGAGGCGATGAGGGAGATTGGTGGCCGGCTTGAAGAGATGCCGGGTGAGGAGGGATACCCGGCATACCTTGGCAGGAGGCTCGCTGAGTTCTATGAGAGGGCTGGTAGGGTGATATGCCTCGGCAGGGATGGAAAGCACGGGTCAATCACAATGATCGGTGCGGTGTCGCCACCGGGTGGTGATATCTCGGAGCCAGTATCGCAGAACACGCTTAGGGTGACTAAAGTATTCCTTGCACTCGATGCACCGCTCGCGTACAGGAGGCATTTCCCAGCGATACACTGGCTGAGGAGCTATTCACTCTATCTTGAGTCGCTCAATGGATGGTATGCAAAAGAAGCGGCTGAGGATTTCGTACACAACAGGAATGAGGCAATGAAACTGCTGCAAAAGGAAGCCGAACTGCAGGAGGTGGTGCAGCTCGTTGGACCCGATGCACTCCCAGAAACGGAGCAGGCGGTGCTTGGCACCGCAAGAATGTTGAGGGAGGACTTCTTGCAGCAGAGTGCGTATGTTGATTATGATATGTACACGCCTATCAAGAAGCAGTACCTTATGCTAAAGACCATACTGCACATGCACAGCAGAATAATAGAGACTATAAACGCTGGCGTGCCCTATAAGGAGATACTCAAAAGACAGAAGATGTATGAGATGATTGCACGGATGAAGGAGATAAAACCTGACTCGGGGATGGATGACAGGTTCTCCGAGGTAATGAAAGGTGTTGATAATGAGATGCAGGCGCTGAGAAAGGCCATACAACAATAAAGAGTGGGTGTGTGAATATGATTAAGGAATATCAGACGGTTGAACAGGTTGCTGGGCCGCTCCTTTTCGTGAAGGATGTGCCCAATTCTGCATATAATGAGCTTGTGGAGATTATACTCCCGAACGGCGAGCGCGTGAAGGGGCAGGTGTTGGATACATCAAAAGGGATGGCGGTAGTGCAGGTATTCGGTGCTACAACGGGTATTGATGTGCCAACCACAAGGGTGAGGTTCCTCGGAGAGACGCTGAGGCTTGGCGTGAGCGAGGATATGTTGGGCAGGGCGTTCACGGGTCTGGGCGAGCCGAGGGATAAGGGACCGGCAGTCATTGCAGAGGAGAAGCTCGATATAAGCGGTGTTGCGATCAACCCATACTCGAGAGCACAGCCAAACGAGTTCATACAGACTGGGATCTCGGTGATAGATGGGATGAACACGCTCGTGAGGGGGCAGAAACTGCCCATATTCTCTGGTGCTGGCCTGCCGCACAACGAGCTTGCAGTGCAGATTGCAAGACAGGCAACTGTGCTCGGCCAGGAGGGCGCATTCGCAGTGGTGTTTGCCGCAATGGGCATAACGTATGAAGAGGCATATTTCTTCATGAAGAGCTTTGAGAAGAGCGGGGCACTCGACAGGACCGTCCTTTTCTTAAACCTTGCTGATGACCCGTCTGTTGAGAGGCTCATCACGCCCCGTATGGCACTAACAACTGCAGAATATCTTGCATTTAACAAGGATATGCACGTCCTTGTGATATTGACGGATATGACTAATTATGCTGAGGCATTAAGAGAGATCGCGAGTGCTAGAAATGAAGTGCCGGGCAGAAGAGGGTACCCTGGGTACATGTACACAGACTTGTCAACGATTTATGAGAGGGCTGGGAGGATAAAGGGAAGGAATGGGAGCGTGACGCAGTTCCCAATCCTCTCAATGCCCGGTGATGATAAGACGCACCCCATCCCGGATTTGACGGGGTATATCACAGAGGGGCAGTTAATACTTGATAGGGGACTGCACAGGAAGAATATCTACCCGCCGTTTGACGTGTTGCAGTCGCTCTCAAGACTTATGAATTTGGGTATCGGAAAGGGGAAGACGAGAGAGGACCACCGCGGCGTGGCCGACCAGCTCTATGCGGCGTATGCTGAGGGTAAGGACTTGAGAGCGTTGAGTGCGGTTGTCGGTGAGGAGGCACTGGGAGAGAGGGATAAGAAATACCTGAAGTTTGCAGATGAGTTTGAGAGAAGGTTCATACAACAGGGGTTCGAGGAGAATAGGAGTATTGAGCAGACGCTTGAAATTGCGTGGGATCTCTTTAGCATTGTGCCTGAGACAGAACTCAAGAGGGTGAAGAGAGAGTATATTGAGAAGCATCTCAAGAAAAAACAATAGGCCCTCTTTTTATTTTACATCCCTTTAAATGCTGTTTTTTATTATTTTACGTATTGAGTATATAGCATATGTTCAGGGTTGTGATGCTGGGCAGTGGTGGAGCGGTACCGTCACCCGACCGCAGCGTGAGCTGTGTAGGTGTGAGGTGCAACGGCAAGGTATACCTGCTGGATGCATGCGAGGGCGTGCAGAGGCAGATGATGAGGTATAAGCTAAGCTATTTCAAAACCACTGCAATATTCATAAGCCATCTGCACCCAGACCATTATCTAGGTATTCCCGGCCTTGTATTCACACTACAGTTGAGCGATTTCAAGGATCAATTGCAGATTATAGGACCACCGGGCACTAAACGAATGGTCGGCAACCTGCTCAACGATAGCGTGCCGGATTTCGTAAAGGTGTATGAATTCAGCGGTGATATGCAGGTGTATGAGTGCGATGAGTTCATTGTAAAAGCATTCAGGGTTGAGCACATTGATGAATCATACGGGTTTGTGATCGAACAGAGGCCGAAGAGAAAGTTTGATGAAAACAAGGCAAAGGCGCTGGGCATTAGCGGCAGAATGTTCAGAGAGATTGAAGAAAAGGGGGGTGTTAATATAAACGGAAGAACAGTTCTGCTTGATGAAATCTCATGGGTTGAGAGTGGAGTGAAAGTTGCATACAGCGGCGATACTGTATATTATGAGGGAATGGCGGGCCATATCGAGAATGCAGACCTCCTAATCCATGATGCAACATTTACCGAGAAAAACAGGAAGGATGCGGATGAGAAAAGGCATGCCACTGCAGAGGATGCGGCTAGGATTGCAAAACTGGCAAAGTGCAGGAAACTCGTGCTCACGCATATAAGCAATAGGTATGAAGATGTGGGTGGGCATCTCGAAGAGGCAAAAAGAATATTTGAGGATGCGGTTGTTGCGGAGGATGGATTGGAACTGAACGTTTAAATTGATTTTAGAGCCAAACAGGTATCAGCGGGGCTGTGGGCCAACCTGGCTATGCTACGAGCTTTGGGCCGCTGATGGGAGGGGATGTCCCTTCCCTCGTGTGTTCTACACATATCCCCATCTAAATGGCGGGGATCAGGTGAAAAAAAGCTTGTGATCCCAGTTCAAATCTGGGCAGCCCCATTCAACTTAATGGAGTGGATGTTATGGACCATAAGCTACCTATAGGCTTTGCCATAGTGCTCATCAACATCATAATTGGGGCTGTGGCAATGCATTACATTGAGAAGTGGGGTTGGGTGGACTCTACATATTTCGCCGTCGTAACTATGTCCACAATCGGTTACGGAGACCTTACACCCCACACTAATGAGGGTAAGTTGTTCACGGTATTCTACATCATATGGGCTGTCTCCACAACACTGTACGCGCTCACGCTCATAGCAAGGGCATACCTTGATAAGTATTACCATGTGTATGAGAACGTAGCAAAAGTGGCGCTCATAAAGCCATACCATACCATAACCCAGGTGGGTGGCCTTCCTATGAAAGTGCATAAGCACATATCGAATAAATATATATACAACAGGAAGAAGAGACAGAATCTCGATGATATTGTGTAATATATCACGGACAATCTAAAAGCAGAACCTCCATGATATTGTGTAAAACAAATCAAGGACATCATAAAAGCTTGTGTAAAGTAGATCAGAGTCAAGTCGTTATCCTCATCAATGCCTTTCAGCATCATCAGACAAAAGCTAACTCATCATCTCTGGAAAGTTATGGTTTCCATAAAATAAAAAGATTGTGATGCCCTCTAAGTTTTTAAAGACTAATTGCGATATACCTTCATGGAACTAAACATCACAACTACTGCCGATTCTGTTTGTAAAGCACTTGTGGGCAAAGGCATTGTGCCCCTCCAGGTGGTTGCACGTGAAGCAAAGCTTAATGAGAAGGATGCCATTGCATTGTGCAGTGCACTCGAAGAGGCCGGTATTGTCGAGTTGCGGAAGGGGTTGGGGAGTGCGACTGTTGAGCTCAAGAAACCACTCAAAGAGATGATAGTACAGAAGATTGAAGGAAAGGCGATTGATAAGTACGAGTTCGAATTGCACAGCGTGCCAGCCAGCGTGAGGATACTTGATGTGAAAGAGGACCCGCTACCGATATATGAGATAAAGAGCGTAGCATTGGGCCCATACACAGAGGAGTATATGGATTACCTGCAGGAGGTGATCGCGCAGAGGATTGCACTCGAGCCGAGTGAAATCATAGACCAGCGCAAGGTTGCCGTGCTTGAGGATAGGTTCTATAGGGCATGCCTGAAGTTATCGGCAGAATCATTCCCAAAACTGCCTGAGAATTACGTAAAGGTTATAGCAGGGATGCTGCTCCACCAAGTGTACGGCCTTGGCAGGATGGAGATGCTCATGCGGGATGATATGCTCGAGGAGATAGTGATTAACGGCTCGTATGAACCAGTGGTGGTGTACCATAAGAAGTATGGGTGGCTCAAGACCAATATAATGTTCAAGAATGAGGAGGAGATTTACAACCTTGCGACACAGATAGGGAGGAAAGCGGGGAAGGAGATAAATGTGCTCAACCCCATCATGGATGCACACCTCCCGAACGGCGACCGTGTAAATGCAACACTCTTTCCCATCTCAATGTACGGAGATACAATTACAATAAGGAGGTTCGTGAGGGAGCCGTGGACTATTGTTGATTTTATTGATGACAACCTGCACACCATGTCCACTGACATGGCGGCATTCCTATGGCAGGCAATGCAGTACGAGATGAACATGCTCATAGTAGGGGGGACTGCAAGCGGCAAGACGAGCACACTCAACACGTTATGCGCTCTCATCCCGCCATCAAACAGGATTATCACAATAGAGGATACGAGAGAGCTCAACCTTCCGCAGTATCTAAGATATAATTGGGTGCCAACTGTGACGAGAAGCGCAAGCTCTGAAGGAAAGGGCGAGATAAAAATGCTCGACTTGATGGTCACATCACTGAGGATGAGGCCAGATAGGGTAATTGTGGGCGAGGTGAGGAGGAGGGAGGAAGCTGAGGTGCTGTTTGAGGCGATGCATACAGGCCACGCCGTCTACTCAACAATACACGCGGATACGGGCGAGCAGTTGATGAGAAGATTAATCAACCCGCCGTTCCAGATACCCAATACTGAGCTTGAGTCGCTGCACCTCATTGTGGTAATGTACAGGGATAGAAAAACTGGGAAGAGAAGGGTGTATGAGATTGATGAAGTGACACTCGGTGTTGGCGGCGAGGTCAACCTAAACAGGGTGTACAGGTGGCGGGCGAGGACTGATGAGTTCGAGAAGATAAACGAGAGCGTGCGCGTGTTCGGGGAGTTGAGCATGCACGCGGGGATGAGCGTAGAAGAGATTGTGGAGGACATTGAGGATAAGGCCAAGGTGCTAGAGTGGATGAAGAAGTATAACGTGAAATCAGTCGATAAAATTGGGGGCATAATGGCGGTGTTCTATAAAGACCCAAAGAGGGTGGTTGAGGCGGCTGAGAAAGGGTTGAAGCCCGAGAGCATATTGTAATCAAGAGGGTGTGATTAGATGAAAATAAGGGTTCCGCTATTCATCGCGGCAGGCATGGGAGAGAGGATTGCAAACGCAGTGCCAGCACTCGGTGATTCGATTAAGGATACCTTCGGCGGGCTTGGTGCGGAACTTGAACTGCTTGATGAAGAGGTTGATGCGGGCAGGTATATTGTCATATCATTTGTGAACGCACTCGTGTGGGCAGTTGTGTTTGGGGCGCTCATATTCGCACTCTCATATGCATTCGAAAAAAACATTGCAGAAGCGGCCCTGCCTGCACTCGCAAGCGTTGCAGTAATACTTTGCATGTTCATGGGCATTTTCTTGGTATATCCGTCAATACTCCTAAAAAAGGAGGCGGAGGAGATAGATGCAAAGCTCATATACGCTCTCAATGACCTTGTTATGCAGGTGACAGCAGGCACATCGTTGACCGAGGCGATGCGCAAGGTGGCCGGGGGGAAGTATGGGAAGGTTTCTGAGGAGTTTAAGGAGGTTGTCGAGAGAATGATAAGCGGGGAGAGCCAGGAGCAGGCGCTTACGAGTGTGGCGCGCAAGAACAAGTCTGAATTTATGAGAAGGGTGCTGTGGCAGCTGGCCACTGTACTACATACAGGTGCAAGCCTTGATATTGCACTGCGCGACCTCATAGCAGGGATACGTGTATACCAGAACAACAGGATAAACCAGTACTCGCAAAACCTCAACTTCTACATCCTCATCTACCTCATGCTTGCAGTTGTGCTCCCATCACTCACCATACTGTTGCTTACCACAATATCTGTGTTCATATCGCGCGGCGGGATGCTCAATATCGGGAGGATCTCGCTGAGTGTTGAGCAGGTAATGGCGCTCGCCACTGTTGTATACGTTGCTGGCCAGGTGGCGGTAATAGAGTACATACGCGTAAAACGGCCGCTCATATAGGTGCAGAATATGATTGAACAAATTTACGAAAAACTCGGTGAAAAACTCAGGTATGCGGGAAAACGCTCCGAACCTGAAGAGTGGGTAATGCACACACTTGTGTTTTCAGGGGGGGCGGCTATTGCAGTGCTCTTCGTATTGTATATCATGTATGATGTGCGCATCGCATTATTGATGGGGCTCATATTATTCGTTGCGGCCCTCATCATAAGGTACATCCTGCTTGAGATGGAGATCGAGAGGAGAAAGAGAGAGGTTGAACGCGTGCTCCCAGACCTCCTGCGGGTAGTTGCGGCAAACATAAGCGCGGGGCTCACGCCCATCGTAGCGCTCAGGACAGCTGCACGGCCTGAGTTTGGCACTATCTCAAAGGAGCTTAAGTATATCACTGCGCGGTCGATGAGCGCGGAGTCGATGGATGAGATTGTCGGAGAGATAAAAACAAGGATACGGTCTGACCTCCTTGCGAGGGTGCTTATGGTATTCACAACATCGCTCAAATCTGGTGGGAACGTAATACACGCGCTCGAGGGGAGTGCATCAGATATACAGAGATTGCAGGAGTTGCAGGAGAGCCTTGCAGCAAGGACGAGTATGTACACCACATTCGTGCTGTTCGGTATTTTGGTGACAATGCCGTTCCTGCTTGCTGTAAGCATGAATGTCCTTGAATTAATGGGCGGAGTGTCTGCGGCGAGGCAACTTTCATATGTGAGTGCTTACATGAATCTCGGCTTCCCAACTATAAGCTCCGTCTTCATTACAATCATATCGGCAATAATACTGGTGGGCTCATCACTCACTGCGAGTATGCTCATCGGCATAATAAGGGCCGGCAGTAGGATTGAGGGGCTCAAGTATTTCCTTCCACTCATGACTGCTTCGCTGGGAGTGTTCTATCTATCCAAGGATATTGTTGTGCCGTTCATAATTGGCATATTAAAATAAAAGAGGATTGAAAGATAAAAAATGTACCGGGTCTTTTTAACCTGAAGTCTTTTCTGCTATTGCAAACTTTCTTCCTATGAATGTTATGTTTGCACTCACTTCCTTACCTACATCTTCCTGCGTTGCCCCTTTAACGAAAACTACAAAACCTTCAACCTTGGCAACACCATCGCCTTTCTCACCTATCGCCTCTACATTCAGCTTCACAACCTCACCAAGCTTTACGGGCTTGGGCGAAAACCTCTGCGGTCTCCTTTCACTCATTCCTTCATCTTCCATGTCTGTTCACATCCTTTAAGAATGCCCCAATGATTCTAAAACATAATAGGGCATACGTAATCATAAGAGATATAACATTTAATAATCTTTAAGGTATTCCCTTTTTTAATCAGTACGACTCAATAACAGGCACTGACGGGTCTATTATGTTATATTCTAAGGGGAGGTTTGTATAGTTGGTAGTTATGCCTTCTGTGAACTCGCGCCTCACGAACTTTGCGTGCCTCGCCTCAATAAGGTAAAGCGGGCGGTCCTCTTTCACTACCACACCTTCCATCCACGTATTTTTCAAGCTGTTAGGGTCGATTGCATATGCTGAGATGCTAGCCAAGGCAGGAATTTCATCCATCTTAAAAACGCCTCTTCCAACCAACGGCACGGGGAATATGAGAGGATTGCCGGGAATGCGTATCCTGCCCTGCTTAATATCTTTCCAAAACTGCATCTTCATCTCACGGTCAAGAAAGCGCATGTGTGAGCGCTCTAAAACATCAAAGAGTGCATAGCGGCCGGGGATGCGGTACTTTATTGAATGTTTTCTCTTTAAGTCTTCAACCCATAGGATGTACTTGTCAAGCTCGAAAAAGGTCTCCTTGCCGTCCATCTTCTCCTCAACAATCACCTTGCCATCAAAGAGCAATTCCACACCCCCAAGATTCATATAGCGCTTGCCGTCTATACGCTTCCCAAGAGGGAGCCTAAGGGGTTTGGGATAGGCCTTTTCATTAAGCTGCATACTGGTGTTTGAAAAGAATTAGTATATAAATATTTCTATCAAAACG
>DYJQ01000018.1:12767-17834 GCA_020723045.1 Candidatus Micrarchaeum sp. | reverse complement strand
AATTTTGAAAAAGAAGTAATGCCGGTCCTTATCAAGCTTTATGTATTCGATGCGCCTAAAGAGAACCAGTTTATGCGTGAGGATTTGGCCAAGATTTGGTATGCGGAGTACTTTTTACCTAAGATGAGATCAGCGGAGATGACCTCTGAAAAAACAATGAAAATGTTCATCGATAGGCTGGATACGCAGGCAGAGGTGGCGCGTAAGAATGCACAATCCCTGCTCAATGGAGAGAATGTAATTGCCAAAGAGGAGGATAGAGTGCTCACAAACCTTTACTACACCTCTGCTCAGTATGCAGACAGTTTTAGCAAGCGTAATGATAGGCTGAAGTATATCCCGCACATAGCATAACATGGATGGGAATGGGGTGGATGAGCAATGAACACACTAAACCAATTTGAGAGACTGATAGAGAGCGAGTACGGAAAGATGGGGGTTAGCGTATACAGATTGATTGATGGGAAGAGGACTGCAGAACAGATAATGAGCGAGGCAAGGGTTGATGAGAATACCATCACTGGCTTATTCGAATTTCTTGAGGAGAGAGGACTAATAAGATTAGTATACAAAAAACATACTTATGGACATACCCATGCATCTTCCACCAGACCTTAACAAACTCACACGCGGTGCGGCCGTGGTTTTACCGAAAGATTTCGGTGCAGTAGTTGCATTTACCGGCCTCTCGAGCAGTTCTACTGTTGCAGAGGCGGGTGCGGGCACGGGTTTCATGACGGCCCAGCTGGCTCGGATTGCAAGGAAGGTCTATTCATATGAAAACAGAGAGGAGCATTTCAGGATTGCAAAGGCAAATGTTGAGAGGCTCGGCCTTGAGAATGTTGAGTTGGTGAATAAGAGCATCGAAGAACTTGGCCATAACGATTTGGATGTTATATTCCTCGATTTCAAGGATTCCGACGAGCTTATTGAGAAGATGCACGCACATCTTAAGAGTGGCGGCTGGCTGGTAGGCTACTGCCCCAACATTGAGCAGGCTAAGGCATTCCATCTAAAATGCAATAGCCTTTTTAGTGAGGTGTTTACACTAACCTCACACACCATAACCTATTCAATCCGCGATTTCGGGT
Source organism: Candidatus Micrarchaeum sp. (assembly GCA_020723045.1). Taxonomy (GTDB): domain Archaea; phylum Micrarchaeota; class Micrarchaeia; order CAILAH01; family CAILAH01; genus DYJQ01. The sequence goes on along the minus strand of DYJQ01000018.1, from coordinate 16,743 downwards.
GCAGGCCCGATAATTTCAGCCTCACCCATACTGCATACCTAGTTTTTGCAAGAAGATAATCATCTTGCAAAGATCTGCACCACATCACCATCCGCAACCTTATGCGTAAGGCCCACACGCTGGCCCTTAAACTTGGCACTGGGCCCTGTGATGAGTGCATACTTGAAATTCCTACGCAAATCCCTGTGTATGGCATTGCATACATCCTCAACAGTCGAGCCGTTCTTGATTATGAGCGGCTCATCAAAATCCACACCCTCAAACCGCGACTTTGTGTATACGCGTACAAACCCCAGCTGGTTGTAGAGCTGCTCCTTGAATTCATCAATCCCAATCCCACTTTCCGCGGACATCCCAATAAAATCACCAATCTTTATGCGCAACTCATCCAGATATTTCTTATTCACGAGGTCTATCTTATTGACCACAACGATTGAATTGCAGTATATCCTATTCCCCACAACCACATCTATCAACTCATCCTGCCCTATCTCCTCCCTTATAGTGACATTAGCGTTATGTATCCCGTACACTGATAGGATATCCCCGATCATCCTATCATCAAGGTGCGGTGTTGGCACCGTTCTATTTATCTTTAGGCCTCCACTCTCACTCTTTGCTATCACAACATCCGGTGCCTTCCTATCGAGCCGTATCCCCACTTCGTAGAGTTCCCTCTTCAGCCCATCACAATCAGGGTTGAACACATCAACGAAGAGCACTATAACATCCGCACTCCGTGCAACTGCAAGCACCTCCCTTCCTCTGCCACTTCCTTTCGCAGCCCCCCTTATGATGCCCGGGAGGTCAAGCAGTTGTATCTTTGCGCCCTTATACTCAATCAGGCCCGGGATTACTGTGAGTGTGGTGAATGCATACGCAGCCGATTTCGATTTGGCCTTTGTCACCTTTCCCAGCAATGTTGATTTACCCGTGGAGGGGTAGCCGATGAGGACAGCGCGTGCATCCCCGCCTCTCCGCACCTCAAACCCGCCCCCTCCGCCCTTCTTCCCGCCTCCGGCAATCAGTTGCGCCCTCAACTTTGCAATCTTGGCTTTCAGAAGGCCTATATGATGCTCAGTGGCCTTGTTGTACTGGGTTTTGCGTATCTCCTCCTCCAATGCGTTAATCTTGTCAGAGATAGTCATCTATCTCTCATAGACACGCCTATATTTTTAAATCATTCTCTCCCCGTCGTGCTTTTATGGTAAGGTTTATATTCTTTACTCCGTCTAAACAATCACAATCCGTATGCACTGCCCGTGGGCAGGAGGATGACCACATGATAAACAACAAATCTTTAAAGGCAGCGCTTGATGAGGTGCTCGCGCACAAGGGTTCTAGGAAATTCACCCAAACCATTGACCTGAGCATCAACTTCAAGGGTATAGACTTCAACAAGCCGGAGAATAGGCTCAACCTTGAGGTCCCACTTCCTAAGGGGAGAGGGAGGGCGGTCAAGGTTGCGGTTTTTGCAGAGGGCCAGCTCGCAAGTGATGCAAAGAAGGCAGGTGCAGATGTAGTGTTTGGCGGCGATGGCATTGAACGGTTCGCAAAGGATAAGGTTGAATTCAAGAAATACTTAAAGGATTACATGTTCCTCGCAGAGCCCAAGCTCATGGTCTCTATCGGTAAAAGCCTGGGCCAAGTACTGGGCGCACGCGGCAAGATGCCAAAACCATTTGCTGGGAAGGACCTGGCTGATCTAGTGGGCAGGATAAGAAGGACGGTGGTGATACGGAGCAAGGGAAGGTATATGCCCGTTGCGCACATCCCCATTGGTTCTGAGGATATGCCCCCCGAGGATATTCTCGAGAACATAAATACCGTTCTTGATGCTGTGAAGGCCAAGGTGGGTGAGTCGAGCATAAAGAATGTTTATGTAAAACTCACGATGGGCACACCCAAGAAAGTAAGTTAATGAGTTGATGTTCATGGTCAAGGAAAAGAAGAGCGCCAATCGGCTGAAGAAGGAGAAGGATGTACAGCTCCTCTCACAGGAGATACCCAAGTATCCTGTGGTTGCACTTTTCAAGCTCGCAAGCCTGCCCACAAGATACTTGCAGAAGGCAAAATCGAAGTTGCGGGGGCAGGCCGAGTTCAGGATAGTAAAGGGTGCGGTGATGAGCAGGGCACTCAAAGCCGCAAGCCTCCCCGATGATTTCATAACCGCGTCTAGGGGGTCCTACGGTCTCATACTCACGAGCATGAGCCCATTCAAGCTGTTCAAGGAGCTCAAGAGGAGTAGGGGGGCGGCATACGCCAAACCCGGCCAAGCCGCACCTGCGGACATCACAATCCCTGCAGGCGAGACGCCATTCCCAGCAGGCCCAGTACTCTCAGAATTCAAGCAGGCAGGTCTTGACGTAAAGATTGTGGGTGGCAAGATCCACATCTCGAAAGATAAAGTGATGGTAAAGAAGGGCGAGCCCATAAGCGATGGCGCTGCCAAGATACTTCAGAAATTGGATATAAAACCGTTTGATATCGGTGTTGAGCTCGATAGTGCATTCAGGGGCGGTGTGCTCTACACACGCGATGTGCTCGATGTGGATGAGCAGGAGTACTTGAACAATATGGTAGCAGGGTTTAGCAATGCACGAAACCTTGCAGTTGAGGTGGCCTTCCCGACGGCGAGTAGCATTTCATTACTGCTGGTGAAGGCGCATAGGAATGCACGAAACCTTGCGGTGAGTGAAGGTATCCCCGAGAAGGAAGTGATTGGATTGATATTAGCTAAGGCGCAGGCACATGCCAGCGCGATCTCAGCTAGAGTACCCCAGAGTGCTTAAGGGGTTAAGGCAGGAGGAGTCCTACCCGTTACGTGGATGGGAAGCATGCGTTTGTCTGGCGCGTGTGTATGGGTTCCTCGGTCATGAGCACAGGATGATGTTGAAAGGAGGATGAGAAGATGGAGTATGTATATGCAGCTCTTCTGTTGCATTCTGCAAAGAAGGATATAAGCAAGGATAATGTTGCAGGCGTGCTCAAAGCCGCTGGCGTGGCCGTCAACGATGCAAAGGTTGAGGCACTCGTTTCAGCACTTGAGGGCGTGAACATTGATGAGGCACTCAAGAATGCAGCGGCATCAATGGTAGCAGCAGCACCAGCAGCAGCACCCGCAGCGGGTGCGGCAAAGGAAGCCCCCACGGAGGAGAAGGAGGAGAAGAAGGAGGAGGAGGCGGCTGCAGGTCTAGCTAACCTATTCGGTTAAGCCCTATTTCTTTTTTTATTAACAGTGGTTTCTTGCAGGAGTATCGTTATCTAAATCATAAGAGCGACCTTTTCATTCAGGGTCGTGGCGATTCGCTAGCTGATGCCGTCGAGGCAGTTGCACAGGGCCTTTTCAAATCTATCACGTCGCCAGAGTCGGTGCCCAAGAATGTTGAGGCGCTCGTCTTCACCGAATCCGGGAATGATTTACAGGACCTTATCATCAACATATTCACGCGTGTGCTCGCAGAGATGGATATCAACTCAAAGGTTGGAACGCGCCTTGAGGTTATATCACTCGATACAAAAAACAACACGGCCAGCATCCGCCTAAGACTGTGCGATGGCCGTGCCAAGCTACACGTGAAGGCCGTCACGTACCATGAATTCTCGATTGAGCAGGAGGGTGACAAAGAAACGACCATTAAAGTCCTATTCGACATCTAGCTAATTTTTAATAAAAAAGAGCGCCCCCAATGGGAGTTTCAACACAGAGGTCCACGCCCCATCATGAGGGAGAATAGCAGACCACACGAAAGGGGGGATACATCCCCTCTTGCAGTGCTTTGAACCCATCCCACAGCCTTACAGCCGATATGGGTGGGAGGTGTTCCTCCCATAAGAGGTTGTGTATATATCCATTTATACACGGACCGCACGATGAGGCGAGAAACCCTCATCACGACCGCAGGGCTGCATACTATCCAAGCTATACTATGGGGGCTCTTGATTAGTTGAACAGTTGAATGTTTAAAACAATTAC
>DYJQ01000018.1:0-12667 GCA_020723045.1 Candidatus Micrarchaeum sp. | reverse complement strand
GCTATACTATGGGGGCTCTTGATTAGTTGAACAGTTGAATGTTTAAAACAATTACCTTGAAGACGTGTTAGAGGAAAATGGGTTATACGGCAACCAGACCACAAAACACCATTAATTTTTAAAAACTATTTCAGTAAATCCTTGATATGGACGCTTTAGAATGCATTCTTAACGGCAAGGTTATCCTATTGCAGACTGACACACTATGGGGGCTCTCATGCGATGCGACGAACACTACCGCGGTTAGGCGCATTTTCACACTGAAGAGACGGCCCGAGGAGGCTGCTGTCCTACTCCTAGCATCCGATTACGATATGCTGGATGAATATGCAGTGCTCGATGAAAATATCGATTATGAAGCGCTTACTGGCATCTCACTCATTTTAAGGCACAAGCCCGATTCACGGCTCAGCCCATTAGTATGCAAAGGCGAGACCATCTGTGTCAGGATCCCAGATTCAAAATTCATGCGCGAGTTTGTGAGTGATTTCGGCAAGCCTATAGTCTCAACGAGCGCAAACATACACAGCCACACATCCCCAGCCAGCCTTGATGAGATTGACGAGAGCATACGGAGCGGGGTATGCACAACCCTAGCCAACCCTGATTATGACGGCACTCCCATCCCCTCAACCATAATCGACCTGTCCAGCGGCGCCCCCAAGATAATACGTGTCGGCAAGAAAATTGATATTGCAAAAGAGGCCTTATTTTAGGATTATTTCTCAACTGCAACGGCCTATGAGCGGCTTTCCACTCGTGAACACAATATTCTTTACTTCCTTTGTGTCGTAGTAAAATGCAACATCATACTCAAACAATCTTCCAACATCGCCGCACTCATCTTTTAGAGTGCCGTTTACGGCCCTCGCCTCGCCCCCGCCGAACGTTACCGAGCTTATGTTTATATCATAGCCGTCTATTGTGATGTTGTTAAGTGTTATTCTCTCCCCTTTCGTATTGAGTATGACAAGCGTAATGTTCTTACCAGCTACCCTGTGCTCTGTAATGGAGAATGGCCGTGCACTCATCCAGTAGCTCCTGCTTTCAGATATTCTGGTATCCGCACTCACCCCTGGGAACCATGAGAGCAGTATGACCACTATTAATGCAATAATCAGCACTACTGCGAGCAACACAAGGTACTCGGTTGCACCCTGCCCCCGTTTGGAATGAAACGACATCAAAAGACATTCAAGCTGAAAAGTTATAAATCAAATGCCGGAACGAAAATAAGAAAAAAAGAAGTTAAAACCGCTTAACTACACTTTCCGATGAGCGGTTTCGCACCCGTCATTACGATGCTGCTGATGCTCTTCGTGTTGTACGTCATCACAACATCATACTCAAACAGTGTGCCCGCAGAACCGCATGCGGTGGTGAGCGTTCCATTTATTGTCTTAGTCTCGCCACCGTTGAAATTTGTACTTGAAATGCCAAGGTTCTCTCCCCCAAGCGTAACGTTGGTAAGAGTAAGCTTCTCGCTCCTAGTGTTGAGTATGGTCAACTGTACACTAGTGCCCGAAACCTTATACTCGAGGATTGAGAACGGCTGTGCGCCATTCCAGTAGCTCCTGCTCTGCGATTCTCTTGTGTCCGCACTCACACCCGGGAACCATCCCAAGAGCGCGATCGCGACGAGCGCCACGATGAGCGCCACTGCGAGCAACACAAGGTATTCAGTGGATCCTTGTCCTCTTTTATACATCATTAACACCTAATCCACATTATGCAATAAATATTATAAATGTTGTCACGTAAGTGACGAGAGCATAGATGCGACAACAAACTTGAACGCAAAGTAGAGCATGACAGACACCACAAGCACGATGGGGTAATACTTTATGCCGTACAACAGCTTCCCCTCGCCAATCGTCCCTATAAACATGCTCACGAGCAGGCTCACCGTCCCCAGGGTAACCAGCGCTATCGTATCAATGAACCCCGGGCTTATATCTATCTGCCTCTGGAGGATTGAGAGGAGTTTCACGTCGCTTCCTGTGAACACAGCCGCCTGCTCGTTCCTCATCTCGATCATGGTGCTCAGGAACTGGGATGAGATGGACATGAGCAGGGGTATTATGAACACCACTATGAACACTATGAACACCGTGTAGGACTTGGTCTGCAGCACCATCTCCTTCTTGAGCTCCTGCACCTTCCTCATCTCATCCGCACTTACCTCAAGGAGCTCAGCCATCCTGCCACCCGCCTTAGTCCCTTTTTCAAAGAATATTATAGTCCTCCTGAGCATCTCCGAGTCTATCCTCTCTGACAATTCCATGAGTGCGCGCGAGAGCGAGCCTCCAGCGGTCGCTTTAGATGCGACTGCATCAATCTCCTCCTTAAGTGGGCCGAAATGAGGCAATGCGGCAACCTTGAACGCGTTGAACGTACTCATCCCCGCACGCAGGTTTGCAGAGACTATGAACAGATAATCGGGCAGTATCGCCTCCACTCTCTTAGTCCTATCGTCCATTAAATAGTACACGTGCATATAGAATGTGAATATGATGAATGCGTACGCCACCACAAACAGCACGAGCGACTGCAACATAAGTTGGACAATTTCCTCCTGCGTAGTTTCCCCAGGTGTAATATCCACATAATGCTTGAACGTTGCCCACGGCACAAGTGCCGCGCCGAACGCAAACAGGAATGCGATGAGCACCCTCAAGCCGACCCATGATTCCGGGTCTGTCTTAATGCCCGCATAGGTGAGCTTGCGCTGTGTCCACGCGCGTACATCGCTGCTTAATATGCGCCCAAACATCTTGTATATCCTTCTCAACAAACACACCCTTTACAGCTAATACAGCGAGGGCCGCTCGCTTTTTACAAAGCCGATTATGGCCAGCTGCACTATCACCGATGCTATTATTACCATGTAGAATATCTCATCTGTTATGCTTGCTGTCGTGAATGAGAGTAGGAGCACGAGAAGTGTGATGCCGATTGACGGCAGGACCGCGGCAAAGAACATATAGAAGAGTATGATAAAGTTCAAGTTGCCGCTGTAGTTCTTGATTGCCTGTATCTGATAGTTCATGAGCGTGTCGAACGCGCTCTTGAGCGCAGCATCCATGCTCGCGCCAGACTCGAGCGCTGTGAGCACCTGCCATATAGTCCTTTTGAGGTACTCGCTCTTAGTAGTCATAACTATCCTCTCAAGCGCCGTTTTCTCGGATTCGCCTGCACTTATCCCTTTCACCGCAATGCTTAACTCCTCCGAGATGGTCCCATAATCGGACTTTGCGATAGTTGTGAGCGCCACGTAGAACGGTGTGCCTGACTTAACTTGGGCAAGCATATCCCTGAGTGCGAACAGCAGTTCCCTGTCAATCTTATCTGCTTGCTTGCGCGAGAGTATGCCAGGGTAGATCATGTGAAGGATGAATGCAAACATAAAGAACAGGAGAAACACGCCGATTGCAACGAAGTAATGCTGCTCTGCTGCGCCTCTGGTGAGCAAGAGGATGTAAGTGAGCATGCCAAATATGAGCCCCCATACTGTAGCGGAAACTGCTGATGCAAAAGAGTATTCCTCTGGCCTTATATCCGCGTTTATCGATTTGAGGTCATATTCGACTCCGGGGAAGATGGAGAGGAACAGGTTGCCAATACCCCTGAACGGCTTGGCCATTTGTTTTGCCGCTTCTATTGAGAACATCATTAGAGGAATCCTCATTCAATCACGTTCTCCACCATTTTTGCCGTAACATTCACCTCATAGCTTCTCAACAATTACCCTTCCAGAAGCCTCTTGGGCGCGTATCCTTTCGACACCGCCGTATTAACAAAATCCGGGTCTGTATAATACAACTTCATTACTGCGCCCACCTTCTCGAGCGAGTCAATCTTATTCTTAAGCATATAGCCCAGTATAGCCCTTTTGCTGTTGAGGTCCTCCTTCATCTCGGTTACAGTCATACCAGTGTGAAGGTTGAGCTCCTCGATATACCTCCTGGGCTCATGCACCAAGTCAAAGTTGTCTGTCCTTGGCCGCCAGTGATATATTATGTTGAGGTTAGGCTCTTCTTCCTGCACGGCTATGACTTCGCTTATCTCCATCGTTCTTCTCAAGTTCCTCTTTCTGTCCCTGTGCTGTACCACCAGCAAGTTGACTGCGGACAACTCGGACTTGGGCACTGAGATGGGCGGCTCCATAAGCCTCTTCACCACCTGCAAACCCGTATCCGCGTGCAGGGTGGAATAAACGGAGTGGCCAGTATGCATCGCTTCAAACAGCACCTCTGCTTCCCTTCCTCTCCTAATCTCGCCCACAATTATCCTATCCGGCCTCATCCTGAGCGATGAAACCATCAGGTCCAGCATTGAAACCTCCCCAAGCCCCTCTTGATTAGGCGTTCTCGTCACGGTCGGGATCCAGTTCCACATATAAGATGGCAGCACGATCTCGCGTGTATCTTCGATGCTTATCACTCGGTGGAATGGCTGGATGAAGCATGCAAGAGAGTTCAGCGCCGTTGTCTTGCCGCTTGCAGTGCCGCCCGCAAATATCACGTTCATCTCATACTGTATGGCCTGCCACAGAAAAGCAGCCATATCCACGCTCATCGTGTTAAGTTCTGGAGAGATGAAATTGATTATTGTCCATGGGTTCCTTGCAAATTTTCTCACGGTTATTGTGTTTCCCTTAGTGGAGATGGGGTAGAGTGTTGAGTTCACGCGGTCCCCAGTGAGCAGATGCGCATCAAGGATAGGTGTGAGCGTGCTTATGTTTCTTCCAACCTTCCTCCCTATGTACGATGCATAATCTACTGTCTTCTCCTCGCTCTTGATGAATATGTTGGTCTTGAGCCAGCCATACTTTCTGTGGTATATTCCGATGGGGATTGACGCAGAGTTGATTATGATTTCCTCAAGCCAATCATCCGCAACGAGCATCTCAATCTCGCCGAGGCCATTCATCTCGTGCAGGAGTATCCCCCCAATAACGCTTTTCTCATTTGGCGGAAAGTTATACTGCCTGAGTACGTCGAGTATGTTCTGGTAGAATGCCTTTGAAATTTTTGAGGCTCTCTCAACATCGGTAATGAGTTCTACTTCCACAGGCACTTTCTTGATTATCTCATCTTTAAGCTGTTCGATTACAACCCATGTATACGGGCTCAGGGTAGGCATGTCTATATAATACTGTAGCGTCCTGTCCTCTTTTGACTCGTATATATAAACCTCTGCGGGCACGCCGTCAACATCAAGCGTATATTTCTCCCGCACATTGATGGCCTTGAGCGGCACTTTTTTTTCAGTAGATTTTTCCTCAAGCATGTGTAGGGTTATGCTCTCGAGCGGGTTGACAGGGTAATCCAACTGCAGGACCTTGCCCTGCTCGAGCATGAGCGCGACCTTTTCTATGGCTTTCTCATCCCACCTCAGCTTGGCGGCCGCTTCCCTTACTGTAATCTTCTTGCCGTTCTGGAGCAGCAGCCCAACAAGGGCATCGATTGAAGTCTTCATGAGTTTTTCACCTTTTTCTATTGGATAATTTCATCACAATACTGCTTGAGTTTCCTTATGAATGCAGTATCCTTATTGTCCCTATCAGCAAATAGCTCAATCCTAGCCCCAGCCTCCTTTGCCCTGTTTATGTTAAAGTGCAGGAACCTTATCAGCAATTCATCCGGCTCAACATAGTCCGACATTGAGGTTATCGAATCAATCATTATGGTTGTTGGTTTTTTGAACTCCCCTAGCATCATTCCTATTATCACAGAGATCTCAGTGAGCTGCTGGGGGTTGCTCACCGAGCGTATGTCGGGGTCATCACCCGCCACGGTTGTTTCGGTCGCATCTATGTATTTTATCTTTCCCTTAGCAACCTTTTTTCCGAGCTTCTTCTTGATTATAGAGACAGGTACCCTACAAACCACATACACTACGTTTGAGCTCCGAGCCGCCGAGATGATTCTTCTAACAACGAATTCATTTGCATTGTGGGCATCGTTAAAAACAAGAACAGCCTTGCCTGAAAGTTTCTCACTGCTATCCCTCTTTGACGTCTCCATAATTTAGTATTCTATAGATAGTTTTATAACATTTGGTTTGGATTATGTCAGATATGAAGGCGCGCGGTAAAAAAAGAGGAATCGTTGCAGGGCCGCATTCACAAAAAAAGAACTCTCCTCGCGAGGGGGCGGGGGGAGATGCAACTGCCAAAAGGCCTGCCTCTACAAGTGAACGTGCTGTGGGCACCAGGCTTTTCAATAACAATTTTCTCGGCCTGCTCGGCCCCCAGGAGGCGCAGGGTGCTGTGGAGCACACACAAGAGATTGGGCGCGTCCCCACCGGCATTGCAGGGCTTGATGCGCTTATTGAGGGCGGTTTTGAACGCAACAGCATAAACACTATTATGGGCGGCCCGGGTACGGGTAAAACCATAATTGCATTCCAGTTTATATACAATGGTGCGGTGCAGTTCAACGAGCCGGGCGTGTTCATAAACCTCCAGCAGCATTGCGAGCAGTGCAGGAATCACATGCGCAGGCTTGGTTTTGACATAGACAAGCTTGAGAGGGAGAAGAAGCTGGTCGTCCTCTCGTACGCCCCAAGCGAGATTGCAGAGATCATAAAAAGTGGAGGCACAACGATAAAGGATGCGATAGACTCAATAGGCGCGAAGAGGCTGGTGATAGACCCGCTTAATGAGCTGCTGATATATTATGAGAAAAGATATGCGATGAGGACATCTGTTGAAGAGTTGTCTTCACTACTGCGAAGGTGGAACGTAACAACACTCGCAACTCTTGAGATGCACGGGAACGCACAGGATAGCATGTATCCCTCTACGCAGTTTGTATCAGATGGCGTGATTGTTCTCTCTACATATTATGAGGGGAACATACGCAACCATGCGGTTGAGGTGCTCAAAATGAAGGGCACACGCTACCCGCGCGGTACATATCCATACTACATAACCGATAATGGGGTTGTGGTATTCCCAAATGATAAGGTGTTCTGCGAACGCATTCATTAAGCGGTGTTGTAAACGTGGTGCGCATTATGGGGCATTACAGGCCAAGTGCATTGGCCGTTGGCTCTTATAGGTGAGTATTGATGATGTTTTTTGATCATAAAGGCCAGGTAAGTGCAGAGATACTGATGATCCTCGCAGCAGTGCTCTTCGTCATTGTGGTAGCATTATATGTTTCGAACGAGCAGTTCACGAGCATTGCAAAGACAAAGGAGGCCAACCAAGCCGCAGTGGCTGCAAGCGATATAGCGAGCGCCGCGGATGAGGTATATTTTCAGGGGTACGGTGCGCGCAAACGCCTTCTTGTTATGATGCCGCCCAACCTCGACGTAAACAAGACATATATAAACGGAAGCACGATAATGATCACGTCTAGCGGAAATTCAATAACCGCAGATTCGCAGGCGCCATTGAAAGGCAGTCTCCCTCTCGTTTCTGGGCATCAGGAGGTGTGGGTTGTTTCCGAGGGGAGTTATGTTCGTATAGGCAACAACGCGTTCCTGAGCATTACTCCAAACGCGCTCTTTTACACACTCTATGAAGATTCAGCGGACCAGGACACAATAACAATTCAGAACGTGTTTGATGGGGATGTCAATGTGAGCATCTCACTGGTCTGGCCTCACTCATCAAAAGTGCAGGTACAGCTCTCAGACACGTTCATAGAGCTTCAACCAGATGATACGGTGCAGTTAGATGTTTCGGTTGATGCACTTGCCTCATCAGCAGGCATATATGATGGGGATATTGTGATCAACTCTACAGATGGAGATACTATAGACACGATATACGTCCCGCTAACTGTTTATGTGATAGGGGTTTCGCAGAACCAAACAACAGCCATCTTTTATATATATCCGGATAGCTGGAATACAACCATACAGCAGGGTCAAACGCAGAGTAAATATTTCTATGTGTGCACGTATGGGATAAGTGTAAATCAAGTAGAATTCATCAAATCTGGGACTGCGGGCGGCTGGGTATGGAACGATGGCCCCATAGGCCCTATCCCCTCCAACGGCTGTTCCGAGAAGGTGTTCTATCTCACTGTCCCTGCTGGGCAGGCGCCTGGCGAGTACAGTGGGGCGATAATCGCATCTGCGGATGGCGGTCTCTACACTGATAATGTTTCGTTGAACATAAAAGTTATCGCGCCTGTTGATACGCAGGGCCCTATCACAGGAAACCTGGTTGTGAGAGCGGCATCGCCCAACCCTGCAGGAGTCATACACGCGTTCCAGGATGATGTTATAGTAAATGCTACCTGTGATGATACCACGAGGGGCAACTCAGACATTTTGAGAGGGGAGGTGTCAACTTCAATAACCTCATGCAGTTGGGGCGATATGCTGCCCATGGACGGTGCATACGACTCGCCTGTGGAAGGCGTCACGAAAAACATGGGCACGTTCGCGCAGGGAAGTTACTTTGCAGTTGTGAGGTGCATAGATGAGTGGAACAACGTGGGTGCTACGCAGACAAGATGGTTCAATGTAAGGGCCGCCGATAACCAAGGCCCAGATATAACATCACTCTGGCTCTCGCCAAGCTCGCCCGGTACGTCGCAGAATATAACTGTAAATACAGGCGCTAGTGATTGGTCGTATGGCTCATCAATAATAAAAATGTGCTATACTGAAATGGATTTCAACGGTGTGCTGATACCCATGGCTCCTACGGATGGTGCATATGATACTCCGTACGAGGGCGCTTCAGTTACAATTCCACCCATACCTAATCCGGGCTCGCACACGGTAACTGTGCACTGCCATGATTACTATGATAATGTCGGCTCAAGAAACCGCACATTCACTGTTGTTGATGACTTGGGCCCGCTTTCGCTTGAACTGATTGTCTCCCCTTCTCATCCGGTATCCGGCCAGCAGGTAACCGCGTATGCAATCGGAGACGACACGGGCAGGGGCAACTCTAACATAAACCTATGCCAGGTTAGGCTACAAACTGGTCCGTGGAGAAACATGAACCCAGTAGACGGCGCTTACGATTCATCTGTTGAGGAGGTGTTCAGGGGCATAGGTTCATTCAGTTCAGGTGAGTACACATTACAAGTTCGTTGCAGGCAGGCTGGCAATAACCTTTACGGGCCGGTGAACCAAACAATGTTTAAAGTTTCATAGAGGTCATTTTTTGGTGTGGTGGTCATAATATGAGAGGTCAAACGAGTGCCGAGTTCATATTGGCGTTCACCATTTTCATTATGCTGGTGACTGCGGCGCTCACGATAAACTCGAGCATTTCCTCAAATCTTACCGATCGCGTAAAATATCTAAAGGCCAAGGCAACTGCGGATGCGCTTGCATCGCGCATCAACCTGCTCTTGGCTCATGGCACTGATCACTCATATACGCGCCTCACCCTTGACAGAGATGATTATAACATATCGCTTGAGGGGAGGGATGTGAGGGTTGCTCTCTTGGGGATGACGGCATTCTCGCGCATAAACAGTGGGAATTTAATATTCAACTTCAACTCTACTGCACTTATAGTGCGCAGGAGCGGCAATACAATATACGTGGAGGATGCGTGATTTGATGATGCAGAAGAGAGGAGGGCCTCAACGTGGCCAGTTATTCACGATGGACTTGGTTGCGGCGATGTTGCTGGCATTTGCATCAATAGCACTGATGATAAGCGTGAGCAATGACGTAAACCAAAGGGAGGTTGAGGCTAGCAGGTGGGTTGGCTTAGAGTATGATGCAGAGAATGTATTGTCGCAGTTGCTGTATGCCAATACGGAACCAGTAGATTGGCACCGCCATAACTACTCAAATGTTACTGCAGTAAACCTAGCCAGCGGCCGCGGCGTCCTTGACTCAGAAAAGCTTGCGTCCTTTGTTTTGGCGGATTATAACACAACAAAGGAGGTTATTGGGATTGGTACTTCAGAATTCTATCTCAAGATATCCTCTTTCAATGGCAAGACTGCATATTACACTTACGGCCTTACACCTTCAGCCACATCCAATAAATATACCATTGAACGGCCGGCACTGCTCAACGCAACCCCAGTGAAGGTAGCTATAATCGTTTGGAGGGATTAGTATTATGCGGCAGGGTTTTGTATTCATAACGGATGCGCTTATCAGTCTTCTGTTCGCATCAATATTCCTCTCAATAATCTATTCCAGTATTCCAATTCGCGAGGATGTCTACAAGGACTCTAATATCTACGATTATTCTATAGACCTGCTTACAATGCTTGATAAGGGCGGTTATTTATATGAGCTTGCGGACAAGAAAATAGAGGACACCCAGCAAATCATCTCCCAGACGCAGGGGCAATACTGTTTTTACCTGCGTGTGACGGACAGTGCAGGCAACAAGGTAGTAACGATAAAAAAGCACAGGTGCAAGAATATGAAGGATAGGGACTATTACGTGCGCCGTCTCTTCTTCAAGGATGGCCGGGTGTACATAGCCGAGCTCAGCGCATGGTATGACGTAAAGCAACTTAAAGGAGAAGGTTGATGAAGTACGGGGAGTTGATTGATGATATGAAAAAAGTGGATGATAATGACCGTTTGAGGGTGAACTCAATATGAGTAAAGGCATATTGATGACATTTGTAGTGGTACTCCTGTTCACTTCATTAATACTCTATACACTCGAGATCTCAAACATCTATTCGTCCAAGCGTGGCCTGTCTGAATATTCAATGCACCTCTCCCGCCTCTCACTCGTTTCGGATGACCTCTCCACGGACATCTCAGACATCTATGGAGTTGGGTATGGCCGTACCCTTGATTACAACTACACATTCCATAAGTATTACATTCACGCAATGACTGGCAACATGAGTCAGTACTTTACCGCTTATCTAAACTATCTTCCAACATATGCATCAACGCTTCACTCAAACCTATCCATTACAATTCCAAACTATACATATGCAAACATCACGTGCGGTGATGGCATCTTCCTTGAGCGCGATTATAATGCCAACAGCACTTATCTTTATGTTAATTCCTCGCCCGCACTCTACAATGTCTCTATAGTGCTTTATGTTGACTCTGACTATTTAGACAGCATACCGTGGGGCGCATCACCCAATCACACACCTGTTTATCTTAAGGTTGTTGCAAGGAATGGTACTGTAGTAAATTCAGTCTTCTCACTCAACAAGAACGTAAATAATGTTTATGCATTCAAATTCGCTTCTGGCAGGTTGTATATTGGTTTTGGTGATGTTGGCGTTGGCAGTGCAGGCATAAGAATATGGGGTGAGCATTCATACGAAGGCAACCTCACGGTGGTTATGCCGAACTCATCCTCAACTGGTCTTCCATGCTATTATTATGACACTAAGTTTTTATTCATGCAGGGAGTAGCCAATGAAAAGGGGGCAATACAATTGGTGCCAATTGAGTAAACCTGTCTTTTAATACTCATCCTTGAATCCAATCCCAGTGATTATGATAACGCTTTTTCCTTTGAGTTTCAGCTTTTTATAGCCGGCATATGCGGCTGCTGAGGATATCTCTGCATAAACCCCCTTTTGTGCAAGCTCTCTCTTTGCCGCAATCATCTCATCATCACTCACCGCCACCGCTCTCCCTCCCGTCTTCTTTATGGCCTTTAACACGCCAGCACCCTCCACAGGGTCATCACAGTTTATTGCGCCCGCGATCGTCTCAGGATTTTTTGCTGGAACTAATCTCCCGCTTTTCATTGCATCCACAATGGGTCTGCACCCTTCGGCCTGCACTGCAATGAGTTTAGGTATATTATCAACAATCCCAAGTGCCTTCATCTCATTGAATGCCTTGTACGTAGCATAAAACAGTGTGCCGTTCCCCACAGGTATCACTATATTATCAGGTGCCTCAAAATTCATCTGGTCGGCAATCTCATACGCAACCGTCTTCTGCCCCTCCAGCCTGTACGGGTAATCTCCTGTAAGGTATGCATCCCTCTTTTTTGCATATTCAACGCTTGCGCGCAGCGCCTCGCTATACGTCTTCCCGGAGACCTTGACTTCAGCGCCATAATACTTCATCTGCTTGAGCTTAATCCTCTCTGCAAACTCCGGTGTGAATATAACCGCTCTCAGCCCGGCCCTTGCAGCATACGCGGAGATGCTCGCACCCATATTACCGGTTGATGCGCACACCACCGTCTTTTTCCTGAACTCAACCGCCTTGCTTATCTCGACTGATGACCCCCTATCCTTGAACGAGCCTGTCGGGTTGACCCCCTCAAACTTTACGTATACATTCCCCCCAATGTTTATGAGTGGTGTGCCCCCCTCACCAATAGTTACTGCATTGTGCGGCGCCTTGAGTGGGAGTGCAAAGTAGTATTTCATATGGGTTGGCGGCATATACCTGAACTGCATGGGCACGAAATTAGCCCGTATCCTCTCATAATCATACATCACTTCGAGTGCCCCACCGCACTTACTGCACTTGTACAGCGGTTCCCTTTGAAGGGTCTCCCTACCACACTCCATGCATTTGTACCCAATCTCGAACATGATTATACATTAGTGTGCACTTTTATAACGTTTTGGACTCACACATAGTTATTATGGCACGTGATATGAAAGCAATGATAGAGTCGTTCAATGAGCAAGTGAGAGAGGGCTGGGCACTGGGCAGCTAGTGAAACGCTTAGGCGGTGGGAAAGATATTATGTCTGTTGATGATCTGAAAG
>DYJQ01000017.1:11380-18186 GCA_020723045.1 Candidatus Micrarchaeum sp. | reverse complement strand
ATCGTTGATATTTACCTTGAACTGCAATAAAATTAATGAGGAGATGGGAGAAATATAATGAGGAAGCTAACAAAGATTTATAATTGTTTCTTGAGAAGTGCTGTAAAGTGAATGAGGTGAGTGTTATATGAATATGAAATATATAGCACTGTTTGGCGTTATGCTCCTTTTCAGTGGAGTGTTCGCAATAAGCGGTGCGACTGTAGGTACACAGACCAACCTGACAAGGTGGACTGGAGATACGGCTGGGAGCATTGTCACTGAGGGTGGCAACATAAGTGCGCAGAACGTGAGCTTAGGCGCTCTAACGGACAAGTGGGCTGGATTGTTCGGGAATATAACAGGTTCGATCTACCTGACTGATGATAGTGGCGGAACAACAAACTACATATATACGTGGGTCGGCAGCGATGCGAATGGTGGTGAGGTCTGCGCATCCACGAACAATGCCTTTACATGGGCGACCGTAAGTAATGCAATTGCAGCTGATCTAGACGACGTTTGGAACTTTGGCGCGGCAAGCGACAATGCGACAAACACATTTACAGGCAGCACATGCGACCTGACGTTTGCACAGGGATCCGTAACAAACACAGCGGACACAGCGGACAGCCAAGGTAACAATGCGGGTGACACGTTCCAGACGTGCGTGGTTGATGATGGTAGCAGCACCACAAAGGGCAACTTTGCATTCTGTACACAAATAAACAGCACTGGTGGAAACTTCCTGGGAGATGCCGCGGACTATGAGCTTATAGTCCCAACGAGTTACGGTACAGGACCAAGTACCCTTGAGACTTATTACTTCTACGCAGAGTTCAACTAAAGTACCCTCTTTTTCTTTCTTTACTTTATGTTTTTATGCTTTTTATGCTAATAAATAGTAAGTGGGGGGGATTTTATATGGGTAAGTCACAAATAGGGACTATAGTAGCATGCTTGCTGCTTTTGTTTGCATCGACGCTTTTTGCAGAGAATTATACAGTTATTAACTCAAGGAACGGCCTTGATGTCCTTTCGGGTATATACTACGCTAACGTTGTTGATGAGCCGGTAAAATTCATGCCGTTGAGTGCTAGCGTAGCGGTAACATCGAGTAAGGTGGGGTCGGGTCATGATATTCTGCTCATTCAGTCAAGGGACGTCCCAACGAATGCGTTTCTGCGGGGCGAACTCGAAAAATCCAATACTGTTGAGATGCTCGAGAGCACAGACCAACTCGACACCAATCTCAAGCTTGCGGAAAGGTCTGGCACAACCAAATTCATAATTGTGGACCCGTCATTCGGCCAGAACGCACTCTCTGTGCTTCCCTATGCCGCAAAAACCAACTCATACGTGATTTTCGCATACAGCGGGAACATAGATAAGGTGACTGCATTCCTCGACACTAAAGCAGGCAGAAGCGTAACCATATTCGGCTATGTAGACTCCAAGACAAAGGAGGCGCTCTCCAAATACTCGCCAACCTATCTCGGAAAGGGAGATGATAAGTACGAGGATAATGTCATTATGGCTAATGAAGTGCTAAAACTATCACCTGAAGATAAGATGCTCTTCCTCTGCGACGGCACATACATTGAAGAGGGCATGGTTGATGGTAGATACCCGATAGTATTCATCTCAAGCATAGTGCCGACAGTGACTTATAATTTCATAAAAGAGAATGTCAAATCCGGCAAGATCATGAGTGCAATACTTATAGGCAATAACCTCATAACCCCCGCCTATGACCTGCGCAACAGGATTAACAACGAGCTTAAGGAAGATGGCAGTGATAAGGCGTTCGGCGTGATGGTCAAGTTCGGCCAGTCAGTGGGCGGAAGCACTGCACAGCCTCTTGATACCTTCCCGCTTCCCTATTATGTAATCGGGCTAAACATTGAGTCCGTCCAGTACAACAAAGCCACAAACAAGCTTGAAGTTGTTGTGAAGAGCACTGCTGAAGGGCCGGAATACTTCCAGAACCAGGTGCGCATAAAGGTCAATGGAGTGGAAGTACAGGTACTCAACGATGCCACACCCCAACTACTGGAAAGGCTTGAAGCCAAGGGCAGTGAATACAACTATGCACTCCCAAATATTGAAGAGGGCAATATAACAGCAGATGTAATCGTAAGGTATGGAGAGAGTGCAAAATCACTATCCGCTTATACGTTCCTGTCAAGCCCCCTTGCAACCGTGTCATTCACTGATAATTCAGTGATTGATTTTGTGAGCGCATCATATGACAGTGAAAAGAAGATATTATACATCAGCATAAGGAATAACGGGACACAGGATGCATATGCACTCGTCTCAACAGAACTTAACATAAGCGGCCAGAAGACCACCATCAAAGCTGATGGAGTAACAAAGGTTGATAAGGGCTCAATAAATGCAATCTCAATACCTATAGAGCTAAGCCAGCAGGACCTATCTGCAAACAAGGAGGTCAAGGTGAGTGCGCAGTATGGTGCAAGGGAAGGGTTCCTCCAAAAAACAAAGGAGGCCACGCTGGCGCTTTCAGGAAAGGAAACAGGCATTGACCCATTGCTTATAGTGCTCGCAATACTAGTAGTGATACTGCTCATAGTTGCAATATACTTTGCAATGAAGAGACGGTAAGTCAAAGTGAGGCGTATGGAGTGAGATCGGCTGTTCCCATATTATTTTTTCTTGTTTTAATTCAATTACTATTTGCGGCGGACAGTGCTGTAGTTGATGGGGGAGGCATATTTGCCATAACTACTACTGAGGAGGAGCAAACAGAGAGGTGGGCAGGTATTGTAGGATGGATAAACACCTCATCACAATTGTTAAACCCAGATATACCTGTCGGCCGTGTGAATACAACCGATGTAAACATAACCTCACTCTACCTCAACCGCACATTCATGGGAAACACTGTAATCTTTACGAGGCTGGACTACCGGCCGGCACGCTCGCAGCTCTCCTCCCCCATTCCCTCGGATTTCAATGAGAGCGGCATGTTCTCAAACTTCTCAGTATTTACAGGCCTTAATTTCTCTGAAACAATCGACAGCCCATCAAATACATTCTGCAACCCCTGTGTTTATACAACCTGCCGGTTAGGTGGGTCAACGTTCTCATGCCCTTATATAACCCTGAAAAACAATACACCGATGGGGGTGCTTAAATTCAACAATGGAACCCATATTGAACCTGTACTTGTTGGTACAATAGAACCAAGGGTAGGTTACAATGGCACGATATTTGACTTTGAATACATCGTTCCCTTAAACGAAACGTATTATGCATTCGTGTACGATGCCGTACCGCCTAACGTTACAATCATCTCTCCAACTGCCACTTCATACACCACATCAGATGTTAGATTAGAGTTTAATATTGCCGATAACTATGGAGCAGTATCCTCTTGCTGGTACACACTCGATGCAGTAACAGTATCACTGCCTGATTGTAGCATAACATACACGCTGACACTAACTGCTGGAACACATACACTCACACTTTATGCAAATGACAGCGATGGCAATATAGGATCTGATTCAGTCACATTCACCGTCTCGAAAGGCGGGGGTGGCGGATGGGAGTTATACGTACCGGCAGCAAAAGGGCGGGGAACCGCAGAGATGCTGCACCTAAACTTGACAATCTTACCTGAGAATATTACACTTGTCAACGATTATCCCAGCGGGGCTGCCAAGGAGTTCACACTCTCTTCTAATGCAGAGTTAAGGAACATTTCATGCAAATTACACTGGGAGTTTGAGAATATTACGACGATAACCCTAGATAGAGATTCAATAAGCGAGACACAGAATGCAAGCGGTACAATCTATGTTGCAGTAACCCCGGAAATTGCACTAGCGCACGGCGGGACTTACAACGCAACCCTTACATGCTTAGGAGTATACAAAGATAAGCTCAATATCTCATCCTCAGTAATGGCCAATGCAATAATAATAAGGCCGGAACTGCATGCAAGGAATGAGACGGTGAGCGTTTATGTAAACCACACAAAAAACATCCTATTACCGATATTTAACACAGGAGATGCAGATGCCGTCAACATAAGCGTGCGTTTCAGAGGACCGTATGCAAAATGGTTCGACCTGCAGGAAGTCCCAGCAGTTATTGAATCGGGTGGTTTAGGCATTGCAAGTTTTGATGTTGACGTACTTCAAGATGTTAACGGTACGTATAACATAACTTATGAGATATATGAATTTGACAAACTGATGCACAGTGGAGTAATAACAGTGCACGTTTCAAAGAAGAGCCGTCTACTCCCGCACGAAGTTGAGGATGCATCCAGCGTTCTGTGTATTACCATAATCCTAATTATGATGTGGCTCATTGCCGCAATACTCACTTTAAGAAAGCACTTGCTGATGCATCGCAAAGAAAAGAGCAGTTACTTGGAAGGGGCGCTCTATGCCATAATACTATTCCTGCTGTTCTTCATGCTTGCAATTGTGGTTGCAGTGTTACTGATGTAGTTGAGGGCCTCACTACTGCTTTTTCATGCCCTTGTCGTTTCTGTCATCAAACATCTTTAGATTTATCAACGGGTCAATATCCTTATCCATAGAGCGGATGAACTCCGTTGGATACTCACGCAATGGCCTTTGCGTCGTTTGTGATGTCTTGTACTCTACAACAAACTGCTCAAACTTTGAGTGCAGGTTGCGCACATCCGCAGATAGTTTAATGAGTATCTCCCTCTCTGAGAGGTAGACCTCGCTGTTCTTTATGTGTTCATTTCCCTCAACATTGGCCATCAACCGCCTCAGAAATACCTCTGGCTCGGCAATGCCCGGGAGTATTACGAACTTACTGCCCGCTTTCACCTTTATGCACGTAAGACCGAACGCCTGGTCCAGCGAGTGTACACCGCTCCGCAGAACTTTTGCAGCGTCAATCTCCTTGTAGGGCATTATAAACTCCTTCCTTGCCAGTATGCCCTTGCGCACAACTAACGCATCATCTGTGAAGTCATACTCGAAGTTCTTATAGTAGAGCTCAGAACCCACCGCCACTACTGCAAGAATGATGGCCGCGATTATGATAACTGCACCAACTATAAGCACCCTGTTCGGCACCCCACTTATAATGCCCCCCTCAGATGGGAATATCATGTATATTATGAGAGCCCATAGAAAGAGCAGCAGTACAACTAGGAATGCCTGTGCAAGCCATACAAAACGCATCCTAGGGTGGAAGTTCATCGTATAAAATGAGGCAATAAGGGTTTTTATAGTTTACGATTGGTTAGACACACTATCGTACACCACTCTTTCTGAAAAATTGAGTATGCATGTTGCATTCATAAATTAACCAGCACCGTCAAAACCTTGAGCAGCTGCGGCCTCTTTAACAGAACTTTCTGGACCACCGGCTTAAAATCTCCTGCAAGCGTGAGGTCAATGTCCTTCTGGTCGAGGTTTGAGATGATGTGGTTGAGGTCATCATCGCTCAGTTTCTCCAATACCTTCCTTAGCATCAAACGTTTGCTGAACTTCTTCCACTCCTCATTATACCACTGCTCTTTATACTTGTTGAGTGCTGGTGCGTTCGTCTTGCCATCCTTAACGCATTCCGCCGCCACCGTTCCCGCAATCCTGCCCGCATTCATCGCCAGCCCTATACCGCCGCCATGAATGGGGTCGACTTGGTGTGCGGCAGTTCCAACCACCATAAAGCCGTCCATCACGAACTCTTTCACGGGCGCACCCACTGGTATTGCACCGCCTTTGTACGCCACCGGGACAGCCTTGGCAAACCTATGCTTCACACCATCTGCAGACATCCACTTGTGCAGGTAATGGATGGCATTGGGTGCCTCAAGCCCTCCAATGCCCACACCCACGTTTGCAGAGTCAGGGCCCTTTGGGAATATCCAATTGTAGCCTCGAGGAGCCCACTCCCTGCCAAAAAAGATCTCTATCAGGTCCGAATAATCTTGGCCATTATCTTGTAATTTTACGTTGACCATCTCATACTCAAACCCGTAATCAGTATCATAGAGAGTGGAGGTCGCATCGCGCATGCCCGCCAGCCTTGCGATCACAGATTCTGCACCATCAGCCGCAATCACAACCTTTGCCTTTACCTCTCCTTTTTTCCCGTTAAAGATGTATTTTATGCCTTTTACAGCACTGCCTTCCTTAATAACATCGTATGCCTCGCATTTCACGGCTATTTCGGCACCCGCACGGCCCGCATCCTTTGCAAGGTCTTTATCAAATACCTTCCTATCAAGGACGAAGCCTTTCGTCTCCGGGGTCTTGATTATAATGTCATCCTTAAGGTTGGGCGCAATCACACGCGCACCGTTTATGTTTGCAGATATGGCCTGCGGTGAGAGCTTAATACCCATATTAGTTACGTGTTTGAGGCCGAGGCCTTCCCCGCACCGTACGGGCGCGCCCAATTCCTTCCGCCTGTCAATCATCAGTACTGAGGCGCCTCTCTTTGAGGCCTCGCGTGCAGCGAGCGACCCTGCCGGCCCCGCACCCACAATCACTATATCATACTCATTCTTTATGAGCGGTAGATCATATTTCTCCATAAATATTCACCCTATCTTTTACTTTCGTTATCCTTCCCCGGCAAAGATATGCACCCTACAGGGCATGCCTTTATGCACAGCTGGCACTCGGTGCACTTCTCAGGAATCACCTCAACATAAGTCTCCTTCAACCTCAACGCAAGGTAAGGACAGGTGGCAACGCATGCACCGCAGTATATGCACTTGCTACGATCTATAACGACTGCCATTTCATCATCCTGTTTATCTTAGAACGCACATAATTTATTAATTTCAATCCACGCACACC
>DYJQ01000017.1:3450-11280 GCA_020723045.1 Candidatus Micrarchaeum sp. | reverse complement strand
CACGCACACCTGCACATTGCCATCGGCCAAAACACGCCTACATAATCCGTGGGCCGCACCGCGCCTGCACATAAATTGCTAAAAGAGGCCTCTCCTTTGTCTTTTTTATAATTTATTAATTTCAGCGTGGTAAAGAGAAGTATGCCTCTTTCAACGGGTATTCCAAAACTTGATGAGCATCTTTCAGGAGGGTTTAAGGAAGGGAGCTCGGTAGTGATAATATCAACCCCCGGGATAGATGTACGGGTCTTTGTGTACCAGCTCATACAAGCCAACCCGCAGGTGCAGAGTGCATACATGGTCGAGAACACGTTCCCAGACCAGATAAGAAAGGATATCGGGAGGTATATATTTCCCGAGGCGGCATTCAAGAGGATGGCTTTCGTTGATGTGTTCTCGAGTGCGCTCGGCATGCCCAGCACCGAGAAGTATGCCGCTACGGATGCAACAAAACCGAAGACGATTGCGGATGCAATAGATAACATGCTGAAGAACGAAAAGGTCGGGTTGTTCATACTGGATTCATTATCAGGCATAGAAGCGAAGTATGCATTCGCATGCGGGATGTATGAAAGAATAGATGAGATGAAGAAGGCGGGCATTGCCTCCGTGTGCATTTACACATCATGGGACGAGAAGGAGAGCGAGGAGATTGCGAAAAAATTTGATTATGTTATTAGTGTGAAAAGCATTGAGGACAGGATGCTCTCGAGAAACTACTTCAAGGTGCTGAAAGCCCCTACAGGGTTTGTGGGTAGGGCTGTGCCGTTCAGAACGGCGTTTGACGGGGTTGCGGTCTACGTGCCGAAAGTGATAATCACTGGGCCGTTCCACGCAGGCAAGTCCACATTCATACACAAGGTAAGCACCAAGGCGGTATCGGTGAACAGGATGGGGACAACGATCGCACTCGATCATGGGTATGTGGAGCACAGCGGGTTCAGTGTTGACCTATTCGGAACACCCGGCCAGGAGAGGTTTGAGTTCATGCTCGACATCCTCAACAAGGATGCGTTCGGTGTGGTGCTCATAGTGGATTCGACAAAGCCACAGACGTTTGGGAGGGCAAAGGAGATGCTTGCCCATGTTTCGAGGTATAGTTTGCCGTATATTGTGGCGGCGAACAAGCAAGACGCGCCGTCAGCACTCAAGCCTGAGAAGGTGAAGGAGATGTTGGGCCTCGATACAGAGGTTGTGGGTACTGTAGCCACGACTGGTGAGGGGTGTATGGAAGCACTCAAGCGTCTCATAGATAGGATTGTTGAGGGCGCTAAGTAGGCCCAACACAAAAAATAAAGTAATCGCAGGTGCATGTATCATGATGAACACGGGAATCGCTGAACTGGACCCTTTGATTGGCGGGGGTCTTAAGGAAAAGTCTAACGTGCTGGTTATAGGGCCGCCGGGTATTGAGAAGCTGTCAATCGCACTCAAATTCATGGAAGCGGGCGCTGAGATGGGTGATGGCTTACTGTATATCACCACAGATGTTGCGCCCACGGATATTGAGAGCCAGAATGCAAAGATTAGCGGGGATGGCGTAATATTTATAGATTGCTACTCTTGGACGCTCGGCTCGCATGAGAATACGAGAAAGGATATCTTGGTACCTGGGCCGAGCGCTCTCAACGATTTGAGTATAGGGATCGCGCAGGCAATGCAGAAGCTGTTCAAGCCTGAAAAGAAAGTGAGGGTGGTGATGCAGTCATTGTCTACACTCTTATTATACAACAATCCTGAGGTGGTCTACCGCTTTACCCAAATAACAGGGGCCAGATTGAAGGCGAGTAATGCGACCACGCTGTTCTTAATAGAAGAGGGAATGCACGACGAAAAAGTGGAGGCCACCATAAAACACTTGGTGGATGCGGTGATTGAGGTAAAGAATGAGGAAGGAAAGGTGCTGGTAAGGGCCCCCATGAGCGGTCTCCAGCAGTGGAAGGAGATAAAGCTCTAAGACTGCTCAAATTTAGGAAACTATGGGTTTTGTTTATTCCTAGCCTCCTCATCCTGCCACACGGCCCCGTATGAAAGCGCGATCGCAAAACCATATTTTGACATCTTCTTGCCCTTTCCATAATTCGCCTCATAAGCTTCTTGTGCCTCCTCCTCAATCTTTGCATATCCCTCCTCGTCAACTGCGGCTATCATGGCATTGCGCACTGCTTTCTTCACCTCGTTATTGTTGCGGTTCACAAACAGGAACTCTTTGTATGCCTTTGTGTTTACATTACCCTTGCTGCCAACGAGCTCGTACTTCTTGCCCTTATGGGTGAAATATACTACACCATCTTCAAATGCTAAACTATTCTGGCCATTCTTTGCCATTTCAGTGAGCATGTTCACGGTTTCCTTGTATATCTCATCTAGCACTTCTTTCCGCAACTTAGCTACAAACTCGCCGCGCGACTTGCCCTTTCCACCCCTCCTACCAGTAGTGGGCACGCGAATAGTTACAGTTTGCTCTGCATTCGTTCCTGTCTCCGTTGTACTCGTTTCTACCGTAATGTCTTTATTCACATTTTCTTTTTTCACGTTAAGCTGATGAGAAACCTCAAATTGCGACGTTTCCTCTATCTTCTTTTCACTCAGTTGATGTTTAGCAAACTCCGAGCTTCTCCACCACTCATCCCATTGTTTCTGTGAGATAAGGTAGGCCTTGCTTCCCTGTGAAGCACCCTCGCCACCACTTTCCTGTGTGCCACCCGCATCTAAAGTGAATTGTGCAGTTTTAAGAAAATTCTTCGCATTTGCTTCAAATGTTTTTAATTCAACAGTGGTAGCAGTGTTTATTTTCTCCATTTCTTTATCGGACAAGCCACCCTGTTTTAAGAGACCAACTGCGAGCACAAAATACTTGCCTTTCATGTTAATCAGTTTCTTGTCCCTAAAATCATTGAGACGTTTCAGAAGCTCATTCTCAGAAAGTGCATTGCCCTGTGCGTCAGTAAAATATACAACATTTCTGCCGTTCTCATTCACAATCTGGGCCTTAAGATTGTGCTGCGCAAGCAGGTTGTTGAGCATGTTCTCGGCCTCAACCGCCGCATCAGATTTTTTTGGGAGTTGCGCTAATGGGCCGCCTTCACCATCTGGCATAGCATCACCATAGTTGTATTTATATGAACGAATATTGTATATAAATCTTTTAAGCGCACATTTAAACCTTAATCACCATAATCTCCTGCGATGGAACAGAGGGAGATGAATTTTCTTAAGGAGGAGATTAGGAAGTACTACCAAACACATGCACCCGACTACCCATACATGGTGGAGAGGAGGGAGTTTGGGTTTGGGTTCGAGAAGAAGATCGATTTCAGGCATAAGCGGTTCGAGACTAATGATGAACTCAAGAACTATCTCGTGGCAAATGCGCCGCTGTTTGTATCCTACTCCGTGGCATACTATAGCGCTCCAGAGGCAAGGCCGATGTCGAATAAGAACATTCAGGGGTCCGACCTCGTATTCGATATTGACGTGCACGATTGCAAGAACCATGGGGAAGGGTTTGTGTGCGATGAGTGCCTCGGAAGGGCCAAAGAGCAGACAGTACACCTCATAGAAGAATTTTTAAAGCCAGATTTTGGCATTTCCAGTAAAGACTTATCGGTAAACTTTAGCGGGAACAGGGGATACCACATCCATGTAAATGATGGCAGGTATAAGGACTTTGGGAATAGGGAGAGGATAGAAATCGTCAATTACTTGAATGGGCTGGGGCTGGATGCGGGCATATTCATAGAAGCGGGTGCAAATAGCGATTCGCCCGCGTGGTTCGGCAGGATTGCACGGTGTATAAAGAGGAGATTGGAGGAAGGGAGGATTAAGACAGCAAAAAGACAGGAGTACCTAGACAATATAGTGTTTGGTATGTGGAAGGGCATAGCGGAGAGCACATGGTTCTACAGAGAGTTTGAAGAGTGCAGGCTTGCTGAAAAAGCAAATGTGGATGAGCAAGTTACTAGTGATGTGAGCCGGCTCATACGATTGCCGGGCACAATACATGGAGAAGCAATGCTCATAGCCAAAAAAGTCGAGAATATGGATAAGTTTGATCCATTAAGAGATGCGGTATTTCTGGGCGATGAAGAGGTTGAGGTGGAGGTGTCGCACGCTCCCAAAACAGTGTTCAATGAGAGGGAGTTTGATGAGATTAACAATAAAAAGACAATACTGCCTAAATACTACGCCGCCTATCTCATAGGAAAAGGAGTGGCAAAACTTGTGTGAGGTGCGGTGCAAAGAGAGGGCAATACGAGGATGTTCTTATGTATGATGGGATACGCAGAATACAAGCTGAGGAGAAGAGGTCGAATGCCCTCACGCAACTGAAGGAGGATACATACTCAAATGTATTTGCATACCTTGATCAACTGAAAAAGGGGCTGGCCTCAAAGTGGGATACGCAGAAGGTGAGAGAGCTTGAGAACTGCGAGAAGGTACTGCAGGATGTAGAGAGAAAGAGGGTTGAGAAACTGCTCACAGCCGTTTTCAATGAAGTGTACAATAAGCTTGATGCACCGCAGGGGCTCACGGTACAGGAGAAGATTCTCTATGAGAATGCAAGGCGTGCGGTGCAGGAGTTCAAGAAAATGATGGAGAGTATGGGTGTGCCAGAGGCTGAAACACCCCAAAAAGATATTATAAATGTTAGACTGCTTAAAGATGTGCCGCGGTTTAAGGCCACTGATGGCAATGAATACGGGCCATTCACTGCAGGTGATGTATGTTCTCTCCCTAATAAAGAAGGGAGGATAATGATAGAAAAGAATGCGGCTGAGCCGCTACAATAGGAGAGGTGTTTGAGTTGAAGGTTCCAAAAGAGATGAATGCGTTCTGTCCCTCGTGTAGAAAGCACACAAAACACAAGGTGAAGAACCCGTCGAAAGGGAAGGCGAGAGGTCTCGCATGGGGTACGCTGAGGCATGAGCGGAGGACCAAAGGTTATGTCGGCAAAGTGAAGGGCCAAGCCACAGTGAGGAAGCAGGGAAAGAGACAGAAGGTCATACTTGTGTGCACTGTGTGCAATAAGGCACATGAGCGCGTACTCGGTGGCGGGAGGACCAAGAAGAAGGTCGAGATTAAGAAGTAAGGGGATGTTGTTATGGCGGAATTTGTTCTTGTCAAATGCAACTGCGGTTCTGAACAGCCGGTGTTCAAGTATGCCAAGTCCATAGTGAGATGCATGAATTGCAATGCAGTGCTTGCAGAGCCAAGGGGCGGCGAGGCAAAAATAATCGGCGAGATTCAGAAAGAGCTGGAGTAATGCGGGGGATCATGGAGAGTGAATGGTGTTGAAAACAAAGCCTGAACAAGGAGAGCTTGTAATCGCTACGATAAGGAAGATATTGCCATACGGTGCGTTCTGTACCCTAGATGAATATAATAACATGGAGGCATTTCTGCACGTATCAGAGATTGCGCCTAGATGGATAAAGAATATCCATGAACATGTAAAAGAGGGCCAGAAAGTAATCGCACAGATACACCGGCTCGTTCCCGAGAAGAACCAGGTTGACTTGACCATAAAGAGGGTGAGCGAGAGCGATAAGGTATGGAAGAGGGAGCAGTACAGGAAGGCTAAGAGAGCGGAGAAATTGCTTGAGATCGCGTCAAAAAAACTCAAGAAGGATAAGGTAAAGTTTGCAGAGGAAGTTGGGAGCGTGTTGGAGAAAGCGTTTGGGTCGCAGTACGATGCACTCGAGGCGCTCTCCTTTGGCCCTGAAGATGCAAGGAAGAAGCTGGCGGATGTGCCTAAGAAGACACTCGATGTGCTCCTGGAGATTGCGGCGGACAACATAAAGAAGCAGAAAGTGCACGTGAGCAAGAGCATACTGCTGGAATGCTTTGAGAAGGACGGTGTCGAGAGGATAAAGAAAGCGCTGGCGGTAACGCCATCTGAGAAGGTCAAGATGCAGATAAAATATATTGGTGCACCGCTGTACAAAATTGACATTGAAGCGGATGATTACAAGGGTGCGGAGAAGGAACTGGGGCGCATAACAAAGTTGATAAATGATTCCATGGGAAAATGCAAGTACCGGCTGGCTGAGGCTGGCGAGGAGAAGTAAAAACTTAATGCCTTTTTATTAAAAGACCTCACAATATATACGGGTGTGCATGTGAAGTTCCATATGTACAGATGCAGGGTGTGCGGCAGGTATACAATGAAAGAGGTGCACTGCGGCCAGCCAGCGGCGAGTGCACACCCAGCAAAGTTCTCACCGCAGGATAGATATGCAAAATACAGACAGCGTGAAGATGGTGAAATCGCATGAAAAATGAGACCTACATCAGAGTTGTGCGCGACATGAAGTTTAAGAACCCAGTCGTGATAGAGGGATTGCCGGGCATTGGGCTCGTTGGCAAACTTGCAGCTGAGCATCTCGTACGGGAGTTGGAAGCAAAACGGATAGCCGAGATATACTCGCCACATTTCCCGCACCAAGTCATCATGCGCAAGAACGGCACTATACGAATGCTGCGCAATGTGATTTACGGGTACAAAAAAGGGAAGGTTGAGCTCATCATACTGCTGGGAGATGTTCAGGCAGTGACATCGGAGGCGCAGTTTGAAGTGACGAATAAGATGCTCGATTATTT
The DNA here is from genome assembly GCA_020723045.1 of Candidatus Micrarchaeum sp. Lineage (GTDB taxonomy): Archaea > Micrarchaeota > Micrarchaeia > CAILAH01 > CAILAH01 > DYJQ01. Next base: position 4,677 of record DYJQ01000017.1, on the reverse strand, counting down.
CAAATCGCTGAATGCAAAGAGGATTTACACGTTGGGGGGCTACGGGAGCGGGAAATACTTCGATAAACCGAGAGTGCTCGGCGCAGCCACACACAAGAGGCTTGTTGAAGAATTCGAAAAACGGGGAGTGGTATTCGGAGAAAGCAAAGGGACAATCATTGGCGCGGCGGGTATGCTACTGGGCTTAGGCAAGCTGCAAGGTATGGAGGGCGTATGCCTTATGGGCGAGACACACGGTGCGTATGTAGATGCAAATTCTGCAAAAGTCCTGCTGAAAAAGCTATCAGAGATAATAGGGATTACTGTTAAGCTGGATGCACTCGATAAACGCGTAAAGGTTGATAAAATCACAGAACAGGAAATGAAGAAGCTTGAGGAAAGCGAGGGAAAAGAGGGGCCGCTCAGCTATATTAGGTGAGAAATTCATCCGCATAATCATAGAGGGAGAGGATATGAAGTGAGAGGGGATGCCCGCACCATGCTGGCCATAATCGCTGCCGCGCTCCTAATAGTCATTTTAGGTGTTATAATCATCGCCAACCTTGCATACCATACCCCTCAACTGCCTCAGAAAAATGAGACGGATACATCATCAATAAAGTGGGATGAGGCATACAATATCCTAATTCCCTCGCGATATAAGTATGAGATAATAAGCATATCTAATGGAGAGCTCAACAGCACCACTGCACTCTACTCTAAGAGTGGAGAGGGCGATTCTATAAGGGTTGATTTCGTTACGTTTGACGGCATAGAGCCGAAGGATAATGGGGCAGGTATACTCGTGAGCACATCGGATTATAAGTGCACCTCGAGGTATTACAAGGGCATACAGATACCGTGCAACTCTGGTTACGGGGATTATGAGAGCAGGCTGGCCGCATATGCTCTACCTACACTGATGGGTGCGAAAGAGAGGCTGATGGCAAGCGAGGTGAGTAGCGCAATATACGGGGGCCGTGTCTATGAAGCGGTCAAGCTCGTGAGCGAGGATAATAGGATTACAGTATGGGTGATTGAGAATATACCACTGCCAGCAAGGATTGAGATATACAATAATGATGGCTCCATCATCATTGCAAACCTGAAATCGCTTGAGTGAGAACGGCATACAAAAGCTCTTAAGAAAAAGAGAGTATTGGAGAGATGGGGCAGTGGTGGCCAATTCGTAAAGATCATTCCTAATAAAAAAATATTGTTTGGTAATCAGAGCAAAGAAGAAACAAG
>DYJQ01000017.1:0-3350 GCA_020723045.1 Candidatus Micrarchaeum sp. | reverse complement strand
AGATCATTCCTAATAAAAAAATATTGTTTGGTAATCAGAGCAAAGAAGAAACAAGATAGAGCGGAGCGTATATGAGGAACTCGAGCGGCGGGTATAGAAGAAGGCCGTTCCTTATGCTCAGTACATCATAGTAAGGATCGCTCTTTGTGGTGAGCATTATCGGGTGCTCAGCATGTACGCGATCGCTCGATTTGGATGTTGCCCTTATCAAAAGCGGGATTACCTCCTCATCAGTGTTGACTATCTCGTAATAGATAGTGGTACTGCCCTTTGCGGGCACGAATACTTCCTTCCTGAAACCCCATCCCTGCACGCCAACCCCTTCCACCACGAATGCATCGCTTGCAGTGCTTGGATTGAAGAGTTTTACAGAATAGCGGGCCGGCGAGCCTGTTGCAACCGTCATCGTTTCAGGAAAGACATACATCTCGATAACATCATTGCGTATCTCAACCTCAACATAGAACTGCACCTGACCGCCTATCATCTCCCTATCATCCACGTCGTTAACAGAAAGCAGTAGGTGGTAGCGGCCCTCGGGTGCATCGGCAGGCGCCTTTATGTTTATCTTGAGATTCTGGCCGTATTCAGAGAAAGATGCGGCCCAACCTGACGGAAGTTCATCTGCACGGAGATTGTCCCAATTCCCTCCCTGCCCATACTTCCCGCCCGTGTCAACCTTTGAAGAGACCATAACGGAGAGCGTCTGGCCCGGGCCTATAAACCCAGCATCAATAGAGCCACCTTGGCTTATAACAGTTGATATGGGCTGGATGACGTTTACCTCGCCGGGGTCTACGGCAAAACCAAGCGACACCGCAACGAGCATGAGGATGAGGTATGACAATTTCATGGGTAGTAATTGGCGTATAAGTAATAAAAAATTATACACATGCATCTCAGACGCTGTCGACCTCATCATAAACTCTCAGTGGTTGTCATCATCATCATTGATGCGTATGGATTATGGCCGGCGCGGTTTAAATAGTTTATTCAGGGGAGGACCATTAGATATCATTCACTAAAACCAAGATGAGTTCGTTTGTGCGGGCGTTGAATTGCAAGCTTTCTCCTTGTCAACACACTGCAGAGCGGAATGATCGAGAAACGGCTGTCTAGCGATGTGAACATCCTTACCTTGTGCAAGGGGGCATCATTAATAATCTTACTGCTATCTACGGCCACCACAAACGCCAGTGTGGCAATCAGTTGATAATTTGGCGGGGGTGCGAACGTCAAAAACTATGGTTGTTTCCAGTCAATCTCGTAATACTCATACTTGCTGTCCTTTAACTCAATCCTGCGCACTCGGTAATAAGTGATGCTTGTTTCGCGGTCGACCATCGCAAGCATGAGACTGAGCCCAACGTTCTTGGCGGCATCTATTGCGCTCGCTAAGTATGCACCGCTTATCTTCTCATCCTCATTCAGTGAGAGCATGAGGTATTTTGGCATGCCATCCTCTGGCGTCTCAATCCCATCCTTCTTGCGATGGTAGAGAAGGTAGTCTGGCTTTACATCCTTCATTATCTCCTCACCGGGAATTGCGAGGATGAATGTCTTCTTCACAGAATGTGCTACACGGATGGCGCGCGAGAGCTCAGATGTCAGCAGCTCCATCGTACGTGGGAACACGTGCAATACATGCTTTGAGTGTATCCAGTCGTCAGTTGTGCGTGATGGGGCCGCACCCGGAAAGTAAATCCTGAAATGCGTGCCAAATTTGAACCCTGTTTTCACAACAAACCCGCGCATCCTCCAATCCTCATATACGTTGTATATCGGCTCGAAAAATGAATTGTTCATCTTTGCGGCCTCAATCAGCTGCCTCTCGTTTGCATTCTCAATAGTAATCGAGCCATGCCTCAGCAGGAAAAGGGCCTCATAGATGTCCAGCTTGTTATAGCGGCCGTGCTTGTCCGCTTTGTATGTGCCGAACTGGCCGAACCAGTGCTCGGTGTACATCCTCTCCCCAACTATGTCATCATCGATTATTGCATAGTTGTCATCTGGGTAGAAACGCGCCACTGCGTTATACTTCGGAACATCAAACCCCGGAGAGGGATATTTATGCGTGGGGTTTCGGTTGTAGTGCGTCGCCTCATCCACGGGCCGTATGACAAGACCACGGTCCCGCCAGTCCTTGAATGCATAATACCGCGTCATTAGGCGGGGAGCATCACCAAAATGGGATGCGATTTTATTGAATGTAACCTCGCGGCCGTTTTCATCGAGACAGCGGCCGTTGCGCACGTCTAGCATGTAGAGCGCCTCTTCAGGACGGAGGAATACGGCGGCCCCCTCATTCTCACCGTAGAATGCCTTCCTAAGGCTGGTAACGCTTGCAGGGTCGCCCACCACGAGCTTTTTATCCTCTTCAAAAAATTCAATCTCTATCGGCAATCAAACCACTCGTAGATTTAAATGTGATAAGTAATAAAAAGAAGGCAAAGAGAAAGAATAAAAAGAGTGAGCACACATTTAGGGGATTTGCACATAAAGTGGCCAAGCGATCCTTGAAAGGAAAAAATAGCGCTTATTGTTTGCACATAAAGTGGCCAAACAATCCGTGGAAGGAAAATCACGCTTACTGCTTGCAGTTGTTGTAGAATTCCCTTAACTTATCCTCGCTAACCTCGCCCTCAAGCACTTGGCCGTTCAGGTTGCATATGAACTGCGGCACAACGGGCCGAATGTTGACGCAGGAGGCTAGCGGGGCGAAGCCGGAGCTTGCGGCCACCTTTGTTATGTTATATCCTTCTGAGATGAGAGCATCCACTATGGGCATCATGCGCTGGCAGTGCGGGCAGGTGGGGGAATAGAGATAGACAGATGTGTTGAATCCATTATTCAAGAGGCAATCCTTAACGCTCTGTGTTGCTGTGCCCTGTCCGGCCGACTCGTTTTCCAGTGGGACGGCCCCTGTGCCACTAAACACATTTTCATTATTACTAACGCTTGTAAATGCCTCTGTCACCCTCTGCATGAAGAGAAGGACAGCCGCAAAAAGGAGCACCACAACCACTGCAATCCCGAGAATGAGGGGTGCATTCTTTGCAATATCAATTTTCTTAGTATCTGATGCCTTCTTTTGCATGGCGCTATATAGAAGTACACTAAAATAAAAATATATCTCCACCTAAATGGATGTGTGGGCCCGTAGCTCAGTTTGGATAGAGCGGCGCTCTCCTATCACCTTTCTAAAAGAAGGTGGGAGTAAGGCGAAGGTCAAGGGTTCAAATGCGCTGTTGAGAGGCAGACTCCAGCAGAGCTGAATTTCCCTTCGGGCCCGCTCTTGTTTTTCAATCTTCTGCCATAGATAAAACGAGTGGACCGAACGGGATCGAACA
>DYJQ01000016.1:16504-18877 GCA_020723045.1 Candidatus Micrarchaeum sp. | reverse complement strand
GACAGAGTGGCCCACTTGTTTTTATTTCTTATTTATTCTAAACTTCTTGTGAAATTTTATCTTGAGACATACGGATGCACGCTCAACAGGCACGATTCAGAGTTGATGAGAAAGCTACTTATTGCTGCGGGCCATACTGAAAGCGGTGCAGATTATGCAGATGTGGTAATCATAAACACGTGCGGCGTGAAGGATGCAACGGAGAAGAGGATAATAGAGCGGTTGAAGCGCATAAAAGGGCCGCTCGTGGTGTGCGGGTGTATAGCAACCGCTGATGAAAGGCTGGTGAGGAGGTTTGCACCCCAAGCCGTAATTGTGGGAACGAGAGGTATTGGGAACATAGTTAATGCTGTTGAAGATGCGACTGCTGGAAGACAAACAGCATACATGAAGGGCGGGGATAAGAGCGGGTATGAATATGATTTTGTTCCGCCTATTGGCGTGATCGGTGTATCTGATGGCTGTACGGGCAATTGCACATACTGTTTCACCAAGCTTGCAAGGCCGGGCCTCATGAGTATGCGTACGGGGGAGGTGTTGAGGCGGATAAGAAAGGCAGATGAGGCCAATGTTAAAGAGCTTAGGCTAACCTCACAAGATATGGGCGCATACGGCTTGGATAAGGGGACTACACTTGCGGACCTGCTGAAGATGATTAGCGGGATGGACGGCCTCACATTAAAGATACGTATCGGGATGATGAACCCAAAACATCTCATCGAGCACATGGAGATTATTGACTTAATAATGGAGAATGATGTTTTCTACAAATTCTTCCACGTGCCCATCCAGAGCGGGTCTGACAAGGTGCTGGGGTTGATGAAGAGGGAGAATAGTGTGGAGGACTATATTGAGATCGCGAGGGAGATAAGGAAGGATGGGTATGCTAATATGATGACGGATATCATTGTTGGGTTCCCGGGCGAGGGCGAGGATGAGTTTAGGGAGAGTATTGAACTCATAAAGAAGACTAAACCGGACACCACCAACGTATCAAAATACAGTGCAAGGCCGGGCACTCTGGCGGCGGGGATGAAGCAGATTGACAGAAGAGAGATTAACAAGAGGAGCGGGGAGATGAGCGAATTGTGCAATAAGATATCGCTTGAGAGAAATGAGCGCTGGGTGGGTAAAACGTGCAATACCACCATAGTTGAAAAGATGAAGACATATGCGGGAAGGAATGATTATTATAAACAGATTGTAATCAGTGGGGATAGCGCAGGCATTGGTGAAACAATCCGTGTCAGATTAGTTGAGGCGGGTGTGGCATACATAAAAGGACAAAACATATAAAAGAAAAATAATTAGTGGTCGGCCTCCTCTGTCCTGAAACTCATATCAACAACTGTAAGGCCAACCCTGCCCTTCTCCGTATCAATGGTTATGTGGTCGCCGGGCGATACCATCCTTAACTCTGTGCCATTACCTGTGGAAATCTCCACCTCCCCCTTCTTCGTCTCACCCGATACGCCGGGGAATACCTTTGTTATAGCCACTTCTGCGACCTTCTCGTTATCAACAGAGAGCACTATTTTATTGCCCTCCTCATAATCAACAACCTCTTCTGGATGGCCGTCAACAGCCGCTGAGAGTACTACCTTAGTTTGGCTGCATGCCTCCACATCCTTCTTCGGGAATACCTCATTCAGGAACTCAACTGCCTCAATGCCAACACTCTCATCATCTATAGTCACTTTGGCGGGATTGCTCTTTGAAAGCTCGGCACCACTAAGCTCGGCTGTGTTGCTGTCCATAACAACCTTGACATCAACGTTTACGGAGTCGCCAGCATTATTCCAAGACTGCATCTCATGAGAAGCAAGCTTTACACTCATACTATCCAGAGATAAGACAGCCTCATCATCATGGCCAAGTATGGCAAACACGAAATTGCCCCCGCTTGTCACCTTTACGAGTACTCTACTATCATACGCCAACAGGTCAGTGGACTGGTCGAGCTTTTTCACAACACTGCCGCCGACATTCACTTCACCATTCTTTGATACGTATATTTCATTGCCGGGACCGATGAGTACGAGCTCGCCGTTATTATCATCAACATTCACCTCAAACGTCTTGCCGTTTATCTCAATCGCATCGCCTTTCTCAATGACCTTTTTATCATCACCTACGGAGATAGACAGCATTACCCTTGCGGCTGTGTTTGGTATGCACTGCTTGCCTCCATCCTGCACTGTACTGCCGTCCTGGCCAGTGCTTACATCCTGCACCGCACCGGCATCCTGCGCATCATATGTTGCAACTATGTCCCCACTTCCGCCAATCCTCTCGTATCTGCTTATATCAGTCTCACCACTGCACCCGCCCATCGAAATTAGCGCTGTTGCAGTAGTAACAACAACTGCTCCC
>DYJQ01000016.1:6112-16404 GCA_020723045.1 Candidatus Micrarchaeum sp. | reverse complement strand
ACAACTGCTCCCTTAACTGCCTTCGTAATACCGCTAACCCTTTCTTTCATCTTATTCCAGAGGGAGACCCTCTTTGCATAAGAAACCTCATCTGAAGCTCCATTGCCGATTCTAAATGCCTTTTTATTTTCCAATCAAACACACCTCTCTGTGTGCTATTAGAATTCGTCCACGTTTATAAATGTTTCTATTGGCTCCGCCATCTCTAAAAACATACCTTATATTATTTCTACTCTAAATTACCTCATGGATGCCAAGTTCATCCCATGGACTGAGAAGTACAGGCCTCTCAAGGTAGAAGACATTGTAGGCCAGAAGGCTGTGGTAGAGCGCCTTCGGATGTATGTAAAGGAGAAGAACTTGCCAAACCTCCTCTTCGCAGGCCCTGCTGGTGTGGGCAAGACCACTGCCGCGATTGCAATCGCGCACGAATTGTACGGGGATGACTATCGGGAAAGCTTTTTGGAGCTGAATGCGAGCGATGAGAGGGGCATCGATATCGTGAGGGGAAAAATAAAGGACTTTGCGCGTTCGGTGCCAATAGCAGATGTGCCGTTCAAAATAATATTCCTAGATGAGGCGGATGCGCTTACTGCAGATGCGCAGAATGCACTGCGCAGGACGATGGAGATGTACGCCAATGTAACGCGCTTCATCCTCTCGTGCAACTACTCATCAAAGATCATAGAACCGATACAGAGCAGGTGCGCCGTGTTTAGGTTCACGCAGTTGGAAAAGGAGGATATGGAGAAGATGGTGCACCATATAATAAAAAGCGAAGATGTGGAGATGAGCAAAGATGGTGTGGATGCGCTCATTGATGTGAGCGAGGGTGATATGCGCAAAGCCATCAACCTGCTCCAGAGCGCATCGCTCCACACAAAGAAGATCACAGAAAAACACATCTACTCGCTAGCCGCTAGGGCAAGGCCGCAGGAAGTCTCTGAGATAGTGCAGAAAGCGTATAGTGGCGAGTTCTCGGAAGCGAGAAAACTGCTGGAAAAGGTGATGGTGGGCTATGGCATGAGCGGCCAAGATGTGCTCGACCAGATATATTCAGAAGTTGTGCGCATGAATATTCCTGATAGGGCAAAGGTAAGGCTTGTTGATAGGATAGGTGAGTACAATTTCAGGCTCTCAGAAGGTGCTGATGAACGCATACAGATTACTGCACTGCTGGCGCAGATAGCCCTAGAGGGAAAGAATAATAATTAAAGAGGTAATGAAATGAACTGGTATCTCTTCATTGTTCCTGCCATGATTCTACTGCTTGCGGGCTGTACGGAAAGGCCTCAGGAAACGAATCAGCTGAGCTTTGAAAAATCTATAATTGCTGATGCAGAGGCAAAGTATCCTGATGCCGATATTATTGAGATTGAAGGAAGGGAGGTAGTTGGCGGCATCAGCATGACCAACGTGCGCGTGACATTCAACAGCACCTCCATATGCCCTGTGCGCATGCGCCTGCGGTATAAATCGCCTGATTTTGGATACGAGACTGGCATACCTACTTATATCGTCAATGACTGTAAGTACGAGTGTGTAGGCACATGTGTTATCACAAGTGAGGAGGTGGCCATCGTTGCCGCCCACACACTGGACGGCTCGGATGACGTGAAGGAATTCATTGGTGACGGGCAGGGCATCGTGGCAAAGGCAACGTACGATAAGTTAGAGGACAACTGGACAGTCACATTCACGAAAACGGATACAGGAGAAGCGATGCGCGTAGTCATAAGTGCCAAAAACCCGGTAATTTTAGCAACTGTTGCTGAGCAGTAGATTTAGGCCCTACTGTCGTTTTCTCTTGAGCAGGAATCTCAAGCCAGCCCCCACAAGACCTGAGAATATAAGCAGGAACACCATAAGGGCAATGCCGAATAAGAGCATGAACTTGGCATCCTCAAAATCCTTCTCCTCCTTCTCTACAGCCTCAAGCGCCTGCTCGGCATACTCTTTTGCAGAGAGAGGGTTTGAGTAGAGGATGGCGGTTGCGTTTGATATGAACATCTCAATGGGTGCAGTATTGGGGGAAATGATGAAGAATGAAGAATTTTTGAGTTCTGACAGCCGATGCTGTGCTGCAACGAGCGTTTCATTTGCATAGAGCACCTCCGTTTCCCTCTCACTAACCGCCGACTCCGCATCAGAGAGCATCCCCTCCGCCTCATGTATAGCCGCATATGCTGTTTCCATATCATACGCGTTCAGGGCGTTAGATGCGTTCTCCATTAGGGAACGGAATAGGCCATCATCAAAGGTTATATTGTAGAACTTTAGCTTCTCTTTAATGTCTGCATACGATTTATGCATGCTTGCGAGCTCCTCAGAATAGCTCTCGTTCAACATGCCGTGCGTCTCGGTTTCAGACTGTGCGGCCATCTCGAGCATCCCAATACGCACTTCAATCTCTTTAAGTTGTGCGAGCGCACCCGAGTAATTGCCGGTGTTAATCATATCCTTGGCGTACTGCAGAGCCAGGTTTATTGAGGAATATGTTGCGTACAATCCAGACGGCATGGTTGTAGCAGAGTGTTCGAGGCGGTCCTCGAGCCCTGAGTGCCGGCTATAAAGCTCATTCTCAATATACGTTTTGAGATATGCCTTATCACCATCAACCTTGGGGCGCATATCCTCAACCATAACAGCATAGGCATCATCATACTTGCCCGTGGCCATAAGCTGTTCGACATCATCAAGCCGCTCCCGATACTGCGGGCACTTATCACTCATGTTGGCATTGAGTGCAGTGGCAACGCTATAAAGACCGCACACATAATCGACATCCCCTTTCATCTCTGAATAGAGGGGTGCCACCTCATCATACCCTTGCAGAGTTGTTTTGTCAACATTGAGGATTACCATACTCTTGTTGTTTTCATCAACTACATAGAGCTTGCTGTCATACGCATAAATCCCAGCAATACTCTTGAATGCATAAATTGTCGAGTTTATGGATGCAACCCTCTTCCTATTCTCCCTCAATATGACATCTATCGTCCTCCTGCCCCATCCCACAACATACAAGTAATCGCCATCAAGCGCAATGTAAACGGGCGAGGATAGGTAAGCCTGTCCAATTCCCTTCCCATAGCATCCGGCATATGTAAGGTTGGTGTAGAAAACCGCAATGCGGTCATTATCTGAATCAGCAACGTATATCTCATCGCCATATATAGCAATATCTCTGGGAGAATTCAACAGCGCATCAGCTGTACCGAGGAATGTGTAGCTTATGCTCCCGTTGGAGAGATAATCGTGTTCATGGGCTTCCAGAAGGATGTTAACGCGGTCATTCTCCGTGTCAACTAGGTATATCCTGTCGCCCTTAGCTGCAACGGCCGCCGCACTATCCGGCTTGTATGAGTCGCTCTCCCCCTTAAACTTTATATCGGATGTGCCCTTCTCAATCTTGAAGATCACATTCTCCTCATTGACTACATAGAGATAATCTCCATCAACCCACACATCGATAGGCACGCCTATAAAATTACTGCTTTCAGTGTCGTCAGACCCATACCGCCGGTCGAGCCTGAGCCTGCCATCTGTAAGATTATACCGCTGGACGTGGTTGCTGCCCGAGAACGTGAGATAGATATAGCCCTCATCCACAAATACGCTTGTTGGCCTATTATCATTGAGGCTTATCGTCTGATTTACGCTAAAATTGACTGCATCTGCCAGCGCAAAAAAGAAAACGAACACGCATAATAACACTATCCTGCCGTTCATGGACACCATCTTTTCACACAACCCTCTGTTTCGTAATGCGGAGTATGTGTGTGAGCAATGTAATCTCGTTCTCTGAAACAAGGTTATTATACCTTTCCATATAAAGGTCTGCATCTGATTTCGGGACGTACGTGTAGAGAACCTTCCCTTCAACCACATCTCTGCCGAACACAGCTCCCTCCACGGATATTGCGACCTCCGCACCCTCCACCGCTTCGGCGAGTGCGGCTCGGTCTGCCTGTATGCCCTTTATGCTGCCTACTATATTGCCCCTCTCATCAATAAGGTTGACATCGGGCCTGATCCTGCCCACCTCAACCTTAACACCGAAAATGGCCGGCTTGCTCGCCCTGAAACAGCAGCTGGGCAGCACACGTATCTGGCCGATGGGTTGCAGGCGGTCGAATACGTTGTGTTTCTCGGCCTCCTCCATTTCCTTCCTCCACTCAAAGAACTTCTCGATGAGCAGGTATATCACACCTTCGCTGAAAAGGGGTATCTTGCAGTAGCGCGCATACTCCTCCACATCTCTGGGGGTCTTGACGTTGAATGCAAGGATGGTTGCACTGAATTTATCATGCTCGCGCATTGCAGTGCATGCTATCACATCTTTCTTAGATACCATCCCTATCCCCACCCTGCCGACGCGTATGCCTGCACTCGACAGCAGCCGTATCGCCGCTTCAAGTGAACCGAGTGTATCGGCCTTCACGATTACACCTTCTCCCTCCGTAAAAGAGAGTAGTGATGATACCTCCTTACTGAGCTCATCTATGGCCGGGTCTTTTTCATCTTTGACAACAACAAGGTTTGAGCCAGGTATTGCGTTCTCCAAGCCAGGTGCCGAGATTTTTACACCTGCAGCTGCACTCGCAAATGGGACGCTTAAGAACTTATCCTTTGGGTCGCGCATCTCATCGAGCGGTTTGGGGCGCAGTATGGCACGCACGTGTGTTGTTGCAGGGCCGTTAAGAGTGGCAAACGCAACCCTATCACCCACCCTGAGCGTGCCATCGTAGAGTATGGCGTCGAGTGTTGTGCCCAAGCCGGGGTCCTCCTTGACCTCGAGTATGCTCGCCTTGCCGGGCAGTGACGGTTCTATGTGCAGGTTATTCTCAAGAAACCTCTGCACAAGGCCTGAAATTATGATGAGGATCTCGGCTATGCCCTCCCCCGTTTTCGCGCTTACAGGAACTATTGCAATCTCCGTGGTATAGTCTTTTACACGGTCAAACCTGTCGGAGTTGAACCCGTGCTCGCCCAGCATCCCTACCAGCTCGTAAACCTTAGCCTCAAAATTATCCTGTACGTTCTTTGGCTGTAGTGAGAGTGATTCAAGTGATGAGCTTGTCTTTTGCGGTTTCCAACCGTCTATCAAATCTATTTTGTTCATTGCAACTATGAATGGCGTCTTATACTCCTTGAGTATGTTGAGTGCCTCAACCGTCTGGGGCTGGAACCCTTGGGCGCAGTCAACAACCACTATTGCGATATCCGCGATGCTCCCCCCGCGCTTCCGAAGGTTGGTGAACGCTTCATGGCCGGGTGTGTCGATAAATAGGAGGCCGGGTATGTGCAGTTCCACCTTCATCCTCTCAAGGATTGGCCGGCCAACCTTCTCTATAACTTCAATGGGCACCTCACTCGCACCGATGTGCTGTGTTATCGCGCCCTTCTCCCTCTTGGCAACACTCGTACTGCGTATGCTGTCCAATAGGAGTGTTTTGCCATGGTCGACATGGCCCATAACAACAACAATCGGCTGTCTGATGATGGCCATAGTGTTATTTCAAAATAACAAGTTTTTTATTAACATTGACAGGAAGGGCATACGTCCATTCGCAAAAGGCCACATGAATTACGGGGGGAGTTTGAATCCCCTAGGAAACCAAGGGGACACTCCCCTTTTTTCCATCAGTGGTGTAGATCACTTGTAGGGGGTAGGTGTAGACCATTGCACAAACGGAGTTTGTGCAAGCCGTCAACCGAAGTTGACGCAAGACGAGGGGGATGTGCCCCCTCCACCAGTTAATCAGTGAATCAGTGAAGCTTTTTAATTTTCAGCGAGAATTAATACCGTGAACGACGTAGAATTCATTGATATTGCACTTCTCAGAAAAATCGATGCTGAAACAACCGTTGAGAGCTTCGGCCCAAAGATAAACAGTACGTTTTTTGAGACGGCAAACCTCCTCGGAGCACTCAAGATAAAGGGATTTATAGACATACACTCATCTATAGGTAACAGCCCAGTCATAATAAGCGAGAGAGGAAAGATGCTTCTCAAAGAGCTTGATGTATTTTCGCAGCAAAACCTCTCGCGGGTGGACCTGGCAGTGCTTGGTAACATAAAGGGCGGAATAAAGGACCCAAAACAGATTGAAAGCTTGCTGAATGTAAACGCACGGGACATTGCATTCAGCATATACAAACTGCACAACAAGGGGTTTGTTGATTACAGGGTGAAGAATGCAGCGGTGGAGCTCCTGCTCACCACAAAAGGGTTTGAGCAAGATAACCCTGATGTGAAGATGCATGCGATAAAGGCCGAGATGCGCTCACCAGCAGAGGTTGTGAATGCGCCATCAGAACTTAAGAATAAGATTGCACATGAGCTTGCCAAGGAAGATATAACTGTTGATGAAACCGCAAGCGCGAACATAACAGAGATGGACCGCCTGCTTGCAAACATTGCATACTATAAGTGGTACATTATGGGCGGTGTGGTGCTCGCAAGTGCTGTTGCAATCGCACTTTTATTGCTCGTAAAGTGATATAATGAACATAAAAAAAGACTTGAAGATTTTCTCGGATGCAGGGATTATACTGCCGAAGTATGTTATTGCGGAAAGAGGGCCTATCGCCTCCTCTATATTTCCAGCACCAAGATACGTAATCAAGGCATACGGAAAGGAGATAGTGCACAAGACCGATATGGGGGCAATAAAGGCCGATATTGAGAGGGAGGGCATTGATGTTGAGATGAGAAGAATGCGCAACAAGCTCTCCAAGTTTAAGGTTGAAGGGTTCCTTGTGCAGGAGCAGGCGCCAAAAGGTGTTGAGGTTATCATAGGCGCAAAGCGCGACCGCCAGTTCGGCGATGTGATAATGTTTGGGCTGGGTGGCGTGTATGTTGAGCTGTACAAAGACGTCTCAGTGAGGCTGTGCCCCATCACTACTGAAGATGCGCTCGAGATGATAGATGAGACAAAAGCGGGAATGATATTCAGCGGGTTTAGGGGAAGCGAGCCAATAGACAGGTATATGATAGCTGGGGTAATGAAGAAGGTGTGCACGATCATGCATAGCAATCCAGACATACAGGAGATCGACCTCAACCCTGTCATACTCTACCCTAAATCATACGTAGCAGTAGACGTGCGGGTGATAAGATGAAAGGGGAGCAATCTTTACTGGGGGGGTGGCCTACCGCTTTAAGTCCATGTGTACGTGCGGGTGGCAAGATGAAGGGGGAGAGGACACAAAACACACAAAAGGACCTCTGTAGTGTGTTGGAGCCGGATAGTATTGCTGTTGTGGGTGCATCACGCGACCCGACAAAGATCGGCCACACAATACTCAAGAATCTCATGATAAGCGGGTATGCAGGGAAGCTCTACGCAGTAAACCCGCACGCCAACGAAGTGCTTGGCATAAAATCGTACAAGAGTGTGCTGGATATAAAGGAGGATATCGATTGTGCCATAATTGCCATCCCGGCGCAGTTCGCTAATAACGTATTGAGGGAGTGCGGGAAGAGAGGGATAAAGGGTGCAATCGTAATAAGCGGCGGGTTCAAAGAGGTAGGGGAGGATGCACTCGAAAAGGAGCTCATAGATATAAGCAAGAAGTATGGCATTTCGGTAATAGGGCCCAACTGCCTAGGCATTGTGAATGTGCATAAGCATATTGACAGCATATTCCTGCCCGTGTACAAATTGAAGAGGCCGCAACTCGGCAGTATAAGCTTCGTAACACAGAGCGGGGCAGTCGGTTCCACGATACTTGACCTGATAGGGGAGTCAAACATAGGCATATCCAAATTCATATCATACGGCAATGCGGCTGTTGTTGATGAGAGCAGTCTTCTGGAATACTTGCGTAATGACCCCGACACAAAAGTTATTGTAATGTATATTGAAGGGGTAAAGGATGGAAGGAGGTTCTTTGAAGAGCTCAGGAAGACTACTGCAGTCAAACCAGTGGTGGTGCTCAAAGCGGGCAAGAGCGCACTATCGGCAATAGCCGCAAAATCACACACCGGCACGCTGGCTGGAGACTACAAAATATTCAGTTCGATGCTCAAACAGGCGGGAGCGGTTGAGGCAGAAAACCTTGAGGAGCTGTTCAACCTTTCAAAGATATTCCTCCAGCCATTACCTAAAGGGGATAGAGTGCTTGTCATCACCAACGGTGGCGGCGATGGAGTGCTTGCGGTTGATGCGATCGAGCGGTACGGCCTTAGGCTAGCGCAAGTGAGTGCGCACATGAAAAACAAGCTGAAGAGGATATTGCCGAAACATGTAGTGGTCGGCAATCCGTTTGATCTTACAGGGGATGCCGACAGTGGGAGGTATAGAATTGCGTTGCAAGAGGCCGTCAAGGAGGATGGTGTTGACGCGATAATAATAATCACGCTATTCCAGACGGCGGGGCTCGGCTCGGAAGTGGTGCATGAGGTTATAAACACAGATAACAACACCGATAAGACAGTAGTCTCTGTTGCTATGGGCGGCGAGTATACACAGCTACAGCTCGGCATAATTGAATCTTATGGTGTGCCTGCCTATGAGTCGCCTGATGCTGCCGTTAGGTCTCTCTCTAAGGCACTCTGGTATTATAGGAAGAAGTTGCAGAACCCACTGAGACCGCGTGAGATTGAAGCCGGGGTTCTGCCAATAGTCCGCAACGTTCCGATAAAGACCGGCACAAGAAAGGGCAGCAAGTAGAATGAGGTAAACATAGATGTTTGAGCTGTACAGCCTTATCCTGCTTTTCATACTCTATCTCACAATAAAAGTAATCGAGAGGTACCTGCATACCAATGACACGAGCTATATCTTTGCCCTCATGATATTGCTCTTCGCATTCTTCAACCTTTGGTTGAATTCGTACAGCGATATCTTAGGGAGTTTTATTGAGCAGTTTAAGATTATCGTTAATGCCCTGCCCATAGTAATCATCGCAGTTGTTGTGCATTTAGAGGGCCTGCGCAAGAGAGAGGAAAGGGAGAAGAAGAGAACGCGTGAGTTCTTCTCAAAATATGTCTCTGAAAAGATTGTGGATTCACTGCTCGGAGGCAATAAACTCGAGCTTGGCGGAGAGAAACATCAAGTGACAATAATATTCACAGATGTAAGGGGCTTTACATCGCTCTCAGAGAAAATGGACCCAAAGCAGGTTGTTGAGGTGCTCAACGGCCACTTTGATATCATAACAGATGAGTTCTTCAGAGAGGAGGGGACTGTGCTTAAGTATATTGGCGATGCGACAATGGCCATGTTCAACGCGCCCGTAATACAGCCAGACCATGCGGAGAGGGCTGTGCGCGCGTGCATACGCATGCAAAAGAGGATGCAGGAGTACTCACGGCACATTCATGCAAAGTTCGGTGTGGATTTCACAATCGGCATAGGAATCAATACTGGGGATGTAATTGTGGGCAACATCGGTTCTCACAGGTATATGGATTACACAATCATAGGTGATGCGGTCAATACTGCATCGCGGCTTAACGGACAAGCGAAGGCGGGGGAGATCGTTGTGAGTGAGAGCACGCACCTGCTCATAAAGGATAAGTTTAGATTCTCAGAGCCCATAGAGGTCACGGTAAAGGGGAAGGCACTGCCCGTAAAAATATACAAGGTGGTATACGAGTGAAAGAATACATCTATGCATATGCATTGTCACGGGAAAACCAAAGAAAAGTAATCGCAAAGCATAATCCGCTTGCAACACTCTTCCTCATCACTGCGGCCATCTTGATAATCTCGATACCCGCTAGACAGCAGGCAGACTTTGCTGTTGTTTATGCATACAACTTTCTCATCATTGGCCTTGCCGTAATCATAATAAACGCATTCATGGCGGTGCTAATTTCATACCTCACAAAAAAGAATGCACACGAAATAATGTTCGGCCTTTTGCACATGACTGCTGTTGCATTCATAATAAACAGCATAATACTGATGATTCTCTACATAATCGGGATGCCTTTTGGCGTGAGCAGTATTCTATGGGCTGCTGCGGCCACACTCATCTCAACATACTATTTTATCGTACTGTTGGCTGTGTGTGCTGGCAGTATAATAGATGAAGAGAAGAAGGGTATGATGCATGCAGTTGAAGTCGTTGCGCTCTTATTGTGGTACGCATTCACATTCTACATTCTTCCTCTCACTGCATAAGAACTGGCGATTAATGATAAGTTGTGATGGGCATTAGCTCTAAATGGCCTATAACCAGTTATATCCTCCACTGCAAGCCATATGTGCCTTTTTTGTTCAAACACAACTAAATGGAGGCCCTACATCTTGGCACGTGCTACGTATAATCCAAGA
>DYJQ01000016.1:0-6012 GCA_020723045.1 Candidatus Micrarchaeum sp. | reverse complement strand
AAACACAACTAAATGGAGGCCCTACATCTTGGCACGTGCTACGTATAATCCAAGAACTGCTGCAAGTATGACCGCAACAGCCCCGCACGCCTTCGCCCCCGCACCGCTCTCATCCGCACCACTGCCATGCGCCAGCGGTTCTGAAATCTGATTCACTGTAGCAACTGCGTAAAGGCTCAAGCCGTTAGTATCAACTTCGTATATGTAGTAGCCGCCATCTTCGGAGACGGTTGGCGCCAGCACATCAACACTGCCATCGTCGCCATACCTGAGTATTACAACCGTGCCATTAACCATTGATTTTGGCACCCTGAACCGTATCGTGGCAGATTTTATGTTCTCGCCGTCCTTGAGTTGCTCCAAGTTAACCTCTATCGCATCAAGCGTGTTGAAGTTCTCGGAGTTGTACTTGAGTCGTATCGCTTTCCTAAACAAACTGCGGACCTCTTCCCTTATCTCTACCTGCTGGGCCCGGACATTAGAATCAATCCTTATCGTCTCAAGAGAGGCCACTATATCGACACCTATGCCATTCCTGAGCTTGCCGGAGATGGATACCGTGCCGTCTTCAAGCACACGCATACCGTCTTCCTCCCGCACTACTCTGCCATCTATGTGTACATCAACATTTCCACTCGTCCTGTTTATATTTATGCGTTTTTCAGACGGCTCGCAGAACTTGAACTCCTTAACATACTCTCCCGCACTAAATGTACATTGTGCATCATCACACGAAACAGCTACAGCCGCACCGGTTATATCACAGTTTATAGCTCCATCACTTTCAATGCATGTACACTCGGCATCAGCAATGTTCCTGCACACAAGCTCGAGCATATCCGCGTTCATCACAGATGTTCTGCTCGTTTGCACAGCACCGAGGAAGTTGAGCGTGCATTTGCCATCTTTGCATACTATCTTCGACTTGTCGTTAAACTCCACATTGCATGAGAATTGGCCAGCACTTCCTGAACAGGAGCACGTTGCATTTAGCCTATTCATGCACAACCTCTCAAGCACGAGAGGGTTCTCTGCCGCTACTTTAGGCAGGCACACAACTTCGTTTGGCTGTGCCTCCGCCCCAACAGCCAAGTCTGTCTGCTCAAATATTGTAGACAGCACAAGCAAGCACAAAAGCATAATCGATGTACCGCGCATGGCTATGTATAGGGAGATTTTACTTAAAAATATTGCAAACGTGTGAATGGACTCACGGGGATTCGAACCCCGAATCTCCGCCTTTTTCTTTAGTTTTTTGAGAGGGGGCCCTCACCTATATGCGAAGGCGGCGTCTTACCATTGGACTATGAGCCCACACCTTATTTAAAGAGAAGCACATTATTTAAGAATTACTGAAAAACACCGCTTCGGGCATTCGTTCAGCCACATCATAAAACGAGCATGGCCACATTAAGATTACGGAGAGCACATACGCCTACTCGAGCGCATCTATCGTTGAGCCACACTTGTGGCACTTGAACGCACAATCAACCGCACTCTCAAACGAGTATGGCTCTTTGCAGCCAGAACATATAAAGGGGAATTCAGAAGAAGCAACAGCATTTTCAGAAACAGCATCAGCATTATAATCCTTCAAAAACGTTTCAAGCTTTTTGTGATTCAAAGTCCAGATATATGTGTACTTGCCGGTATCATCGTCAAAACACCTTTTATAATCGATGAGGCTATGATTATACAGCTTATTGAGGACGGCCCTTATCCTCGATGGCTTCACCTTTATCTCCCTGGAAATATACTCTGCGGAAACGGGCTTTTTCAAGTACGGGTATATTGTTACGAACAGCTCGCCAAAACTTACGACCGCATTGTTTTTTACATCAACGTCTTTTAGAACAAAACCGCTTGCCATGCCTCTCCCCCCTATATAAATTCATCATTTCGTATTTAAATACATTTCTATCGCAAAGGCGAAGTATAATGCGTTTACAGTGAAATTATTTAAAGCTATCTAAAACGACGTGATTTATTTATATAAGAGTAGTTGTGGCCCGGACTCCAAACTTTTCATAATAGCGGTTTATATTCTGAACATCCCTTTTATACCACTCATCAAAGAAAGGATGGCCCTTTATAACCCCCTGCGCTAGGTCTATCATATACAGCTTGCCCTCAGGACCGCACAGCACATTGTATTCGCTTAAATCAGCGTGCACAAAGCCGTTTTTGTACATTTTCTTCACTTCACCCATCAAAAACTCGTACTCCCACTCTGGGTTGGCCGGGCCCCTCTCGAAGAGGGTTTTTGAAGGCGCACCTCCCTCGCCAATAAAATCCATCACAAGCACATTATCCTTGAATACGTGGGGGTGGGGAACAAGCACGCCCATCTCTTCGCACATAAGAAGATTCCTGTACTCCTTCTTAACCCACTCATACACCAGCTTCCTCCGGTTCTTCTTTACCTCAAAACGCGGGTCATTCGATATGTATTCTACCATGCGCTTAAAGTTGCTGTTCTCCACATTGTAAATCTTCACTGCAAGGAACTCGGCTGGATAATCGGGGGGCGGTGTCGCCCTGAACACAACCGATTCCTTGCCGCGTTTTATTGGAAAATCGATGGATGCAATTATGCCGGCAGACATGAGCGAGCCCACTGTTCTGAACACATACCTGTCAAAAACAGATGCCTCAATCTTTAACTGCTCTTTCAAGGTCTTTATCTCGCGTGGCGGCCGCTTTCGCTTCGAGATAGTTGCCATAGCTCACAGCCCAAAATCACTCGGCAGGATCCCTCTTGACTTGAGCCAATCGACCTGTATTTTTGTATATCTCCACGTAACGTCGCCCCGCGTATTGTCAATCTCCCAAGGGACCATAAGTATGACGTCACCGCTCTTTATCCACGCCTGCCTCTTAAGCTTGCCGGGTATGCGTACTATACGCTCCTTCCCATCAATGCACGATACGCGCAAACGACTGCCACCGAGGAGTGCCGTAACCAAGCCAAATATCTCACCCGGTTGTGGTCGCCGCACGCGCATAACTTCTTCCGACGCAGAGTGGCTGTGATGCTTATTACTGCTTGAGGGCCTGCGCGCCCCCCCATGTCCATGTGAATGTCCGCTATATGGCATATTACAACCTCACTGGAGAGCGTGCACCGCACACCTCGCATACCAGCATCCTTACGTTCCTATCCACACTCTCAAAATGCGTGTCATACCTGCCGCACACCTTGCACCTCACGTACTTGTTCAGGAACTCCTGTATCTTCGAGACGAGAAGCCGCTGGTCCACCTTTCCGTTAAATATGAGCCTCTTGTCATCAATGCTGCTGGGTACTGCAAGCTCCTTGGAGAGGAATTTTGATACCAAGAGCGGCTCCCTCCTCATAACCCCGCATACGTCTCCGAAATTCCTCACGATTGTCTTGTTGCCCTGCGTGAGCACTTCTATATCAGGGAGCTCAAACCTATCGCTGACCGTCTCGTGCCGTGGAATGTTTTTATATACTCTTTCCAAAAGAGTATTGTAATCCTCTACCATAATGGCTTATATTCAGAGATGAAAATATATATAAAGCAAATGAGTGGCTGATGATATTGATGGTTGAACTGGACCAATTGCTCAAAGGATGTTTCGTGGTGATCGACAAGCCGCGCGGGCCGCCTAGCGCACAGGTCGGCTCGTGGGTAAGGGGGATGCTGGGCGCGGATAGGAACGGGCATATCGGGACGTTAGACCCGGGTGTTTCGGGTGTGCTCATTGTTGCAATAGGGAAGGCTGTCAAATTGAGCAAGTTCCTGAGCGGTGAGGATAAGGAGTACATTGCGATAATGCGGGTGCATAAGGAAGTTGATGAAAAAAAGATACGGGAGACGATGGCAAAATTCGTGGGGGCCATTAAGCAAAAACCGCCCCTGAGGAGTGCAGTTGCAAAAAGGGTGCGGGAGAGAACTATTCATGAGATTGAGATCCTTGAGATTAAGGGAAGGGATGTGCTGTTCAGGGTAAGATGTGAGGGGGGTACTTATATTAGGAAACTCATTTTTGATATTGGAAAAAGAATGGGGTGCGGGGCCAACATGCTCGAGCTGAGAAGGGTAAAGAGCGGGTGGGTTGGCGAGGAGGAGGCCCATACACTCTACGAGCTCAAGAACGCTGTGCAGAAATGGAAGGAGGGTGGCGATGGGGGCGAATTGGTGAGGTTGCTGGTCCCAGCTGATGTTCTCCTGCACCTTAAAACCATAAAGGTAAAGGATAGTGTGATGCCATCGATCTCTTACGGCTCACCTATTTATAGAAGAGGATTGTTGGATGATGGCGGTGCGCACCGTGGCGAGTATGTAAAGGTCTACTCAAAATCAGGCGCATTCTGCGGTGTTGCGAGAGTGGAGGATGGACCAGAACTCTTTGCAAAGATGGATGTGAACTGGCTGGATGCAAGGGAATTCAAGAAAATGTGGAAAGAGCAAAATCCGGAGCAACAATCAACACACTCCATTAGTTGAGATGTGCGCCTATTTGCGGCCTTCCTTCTCCTTCCTCTTCGCTTCATGCCATATTCTCTTTGCTTCTTCAAGAGAAACTATATCCCCATTAATCAGGTAGGGCTTCCTGCGCTCAATCTTCCTGATGATCTCTCTGATTACATCGTCCCCGTTGAATTTGCCCTCCCTCTCGCATATATGTGCGAGCACTAAAGCATCCCACACCACATCGCCAATCTCCTCGCGGACGTTCGCATAATCCATCTTGCTGAGTGCCCCAGCCAGCTCACGCACTTCATTCTCAAGCTCATGCACAAATTCTTCACAGCTCTTTTCCTTGCACCAAGGGCAGTGGACCGCACTCTTTCTTGCGAGTGCCATGAGCGCATCTGCATTATACCTCCCTTTCTTTTTATTAACGCAGACCACTCTCTCTTTGATTGCAGTTGTCTTGTATCTCTTAACATCCAAAGTGCACGGGTCTTTCATTACCTTTATCTTATGTGTTTTACAGTAATCCCGCATCTTTTGTGAAAGGTCCTGATCATAACCAAGAAAGACTATATCCGGGTTTATTTTCTTGAGAGTGATGAGCATGTCATTCTTATCGCCCAGCACTGTCTTATCAACAACCTTGAGGGCATTTATCATTGCAAGCCGTTCCCTCTCATTATGAATAGGGTTCTTGCCGAGCTTTCGTGCCATTCTATCCGTCCCAATCACAACGATGAGCTCATCACCCAGAGATTTGGCGTGCGCAAGATAATGAATGTGGCCAAGATGAAGAATGTCAAATATGCCTGCCGCTAGGACACGTGTGGCCATATGGCTGATATATGAGCAAAAAAGTAAAAAGCAATTCGTGCTCTCCACTAAACACACATCAAAAATAGATTTACCACGCGTTCAGGACGTCTATTGCTTCATTGAGTCTTTTGCCTATCATATCCTTATCCAGATGTTCTAAATTTATAAGCGCGCCAGTGAACGCTTCATAAATATAGCTGAGCGCGGTCAGATCATTCAGTGACTTTGCCTTCTCTATCAATTCATCCACCTCTTTCTCAAACCCATACTCACGCTTAACTTCGGCACCTTTCGCTCTAACTGCAGCGAGGAGTGCATCGCGATTATCCCAGCAGCGTATGTGTTCCTTTACGTAACCTACATAACGGGGATCTTCTTCCTCGCCACCATACACAAAGGATATAAGATAATCCAGAGCACCATGTTGCTCGGCATACGGAAGAAGATTCTGTACTTCGCTCTGTGTCTGCTGTGATAGACGTGCAAATGTTTTCTTGAACTCTTCTGACTCCATCTCTTTCTTGAGCTTCATTATATCCTCTGGGAGCAGGTTGTGGCGATATATCTGCCGCATCAATCCTGCGGCAAATCTATCCGACCCAACCTTCGGTTTTTTTGATTTCATATCGTTCATCTAAACACCCCTGATAAAGACTCCATCGTGTGCCTTATGGCATCATCAGAAAACCCAGTATGTTCTAAATAAGTTATAATGTCTTCGGGCTGGCGTACCCAGTTAGGTATATTATTC
>DYJQ01000015.1 GCA_020723045.1 Candidatus Micrarchaeum sp. | reverse complement strand
AATTGACATGCTGAAAAGCTATAAAAAGTTCATTGAAGAGTATGGCGAAAGAAAGCAGGGAGCTTTCACAATAGTTAAGCCATTAATTGCCGTTTCTACGGTTTTCCTTTTTTCTCCGCTTTATTATGTTGCTTATGGCCAGCCTTGCATTCTGCGTTGTGCACACATTCGCAAGCGACCTTAGCGTGCGGTTGGATGGGCCCTCTCTGTGCGGGAACTCATCAAGCTTATAGGTAAGGCCCTCATCGATACGCTCAAAGAGCGAGCATTTTCTGCCTGTAGCTGGTATTGAAACATCATTATACTTTGGGGGGTCTGAAACGCTGCACACCAAGTCAAAGATGCATGAGTCTTTCGGCAGTTCAACTAAAACATTGCCGGCGCTTTGTAATTGGACGTTGACCTTTATCCGTGGTGCGTGCCTTGCCAGCACTACATTGAGTATCTGCTCCGTCGTTACATCAGAAAGCAGATTGTTGTACTGTTCAAGCCTGCGGACTGTCTCCAAGTCTAGTTTGGTTAGCTTGTATAAACTATGTGAAAGGTCGGCGCGTTCACAACGCTCGTACATCTCGTGAGATTTTACCTGTAGCTCTACGTTTATGCCGTTAAAATTGAAGTCTATATGAATGGCTTGGTAGCCATTTTGCCTTTGGTTTTTTATTGAATCGTCAATTTCAACTATACGATCACCAAACTTATCGCGAACAACATCAACAAAATCATATACCTCCTTCGTACTCTCCGTAACAACCATAAACGCAACTATGTCGTGCAGGCTCATCACTTCATCAGCACCCCTATTTCTCGCAGCAAGCTTGAACACCGTACTCCCAGGCTGCTTTATGCGGCTCTTATAATAATTATACCCATCAAAAAGAACGAAGTTTATCCCCGCTGAAACGAGTGCCTCACGCACCAGATTGTTAATCTCTTCACCAAAACTTCTCTCAGTTAATTCCAGCATGTCCTTTTTCTTCTCAAACTCCTCAATAACCCTGGCGTAGAGGGCTGGGTAGAGAACGCTTGCAGATGAGTTGCGCAGGTTGACGGCAATGCTATGAAGCCCAAGGATTGTTGCATATTGCGAGTATATAAAGAGCATCGACTCCGCAATGCATCTCATCTGCTCATCTACTTTACGCCTGTCAAACCCAAAAAGATGAATCAGTATGTCCCTCTGCAACGGCAACATCGATACATCAACCGTCCTAAATATGAGGAGCGGGAGGTCGCTCTTTGAAAGCTCAGAATAGTAATGCCATTTGTGGTCATCTTTCAGCACATCATGCTTCTTAAGATCGATGAATTTTGAGAGGATGGGGCCCACTTTCCCCTGCAAATCGTTAGGCAACTGCCTTACGGATTGAAGATTGTGGTACAGTGCAAGGTTAATGATTTCCTGCGGGTCAACAGCTAGCGATGCAGATTTATCCACGTTTATGCTTGAGGCAAGCCTGTAAAATAGCCCTAGGTTGTGGTCTATGAGCTCTTCTGCAAATTTCTTTCTCCTCAAGAATTCAATCGCCCTGTCCCTCATTTCATTTATCTTTTTAAGGTTCATCTTGGTGCTCCCCCACCTACTGTTTGTGTTGGAGGGATTCTGTATCCCTGTCTTATTCATGCCTTTTTTTGTGTATAAATTTATATAAAAATGTTGCGGTATATATTGAATATGGGCATTAAATTCCTGCACAATGAGCCCGTTGCCGTACTGGGGGAGTGGGTGGTAATAAGCGATTTGCACATAGGGTCGCCGTTCTCTCCTAACTGGAAGGTGATTGCGGAAGTGGTAGAGAGATTGATGCAGAGAGAGAAGAAGAGAAGGCTGCTCATCCTTGGAGATGTGAAAGACAGGGTTGCTGGGACCGATGCAAATGTTGGGAGGTTTATACGCGAGATTGGCTCAAAGTATGACCTGCACATATGCAAGGGGAATCATGACGGGAATATAGAGAAGTATGAGGCATACTGCACCGTTTACGGGCCGGGCGGGGCAATAATCAACGGTATTGGGTGTACACACGGCCATGCATGGCCTGATAAAGAATTGTTAAAATGCAAGACGATTCTGGCTGGCCATTACCACCCTAAGCACATACTTGGTGGGGAATTCAAGACGGCCGTCAAGGTATGGGTTATGGGGAGGCTAAGCAGGGATAGGTTGAGGGCGCATTATGGAAAGGAGACACGGATTGCAAAGAACATAAATATTATCATTTTTCCATCATTCTCAGAAAGCTACAGTACGAATGTGAGAGAAAATGCACCCGGACCGTTCATGCATACTTTTATAAAAAAGTCAGCGAAAATATACCTGTTGAATGGTATTCAAATCAAGTGAGGTATGATTATGTCAAAAGGTAAGAAAGGACGGGGACGGGAACCGCTAGTAGTATGCGTATCGTGCGGCAGAAACATACCCAGAAACAAGGCCGTGCTGGACACACGAAGGGTTAATTATTCAACCGAGCTTAGGACGAAGGATGATGTCTCATACTCAGACTTCAGGAAGGTGTACTATTGCATAAGTTGCGCCAAGCACAGAAAGATATTCGAGAAGAAAAAGAAAAGGATGATGAATAAATACAACATGTAATTGGCGCAATTATAAGTGTGTGTTAGAGGGCCGCACTCATTTCTTGTGAGTTTTTTATTGTTATCAGTGCAAGTTATTCCGATGATCCCCTCGCCTCTGCTGGAAATAGAATATAATGCAATCGAGAGTATAGGAAGGTTTGTGATATTTTTTAGTGTTATCAGTGTGGTCCAGCACTTTCTTATGGCTGTACTTTACAGGAATGTCTTTGTGAGAGTAAGCTCCCTCCCTCTCGTAAGCACCATCTTCACCCGGCCCACAGTACTCATGCATGAGTTATTCGGCCACCTCATCCCCGCACTATTGAGTGGAAGCAATATCATAGGTATGGATTTGGAGGAGCATAAGGGCCAAGTATCAGTAAAGTATGAGAAGAATATGTTCGGAATGATATCCGTCTTCATCGCGGGTTTTGGGCCTACATTCTTCCTGCCGCTCATTTTCATCGCCCTCACGGCATATGTAAACTCGTATGACATCCTGCACTACGCAATTGCAGGAGACCCAATACATAAATTCATCTCAATACTGGCAGACATCTCGCGAATGGATGAGCTGAAAGATGTGCTGTTGCTCTACACCGCTATAGTGATCGCGCCCGGGGCGGCATCGAGTGAGGGGGATATAAAGAGCGTCATTGCATTTGTGAAGAGTTCGCCGTTCATGGTTGTCATTGTCGGGCTTGCACTAGCGCTTGTGCTCTACATAAGTTATGTAGAGGGGTTCAGGATAACCTACTATGTGGGTGCGGTGATTGTGGATACGTTTGCCGCATTCATGGCCATGTACATCCTCTCCGCGCTGTTTCTCTCTTTCTTTGCAATAGGCGGAGGGTATGTGTGGGGTATGGTTGCATTCATAGCAGTGTTTGGTGCCGCCAAGCTACTTATCCCGGCATTTGATTTCCCGCTCATTGCCGGCCTCACTGCCGCAGACATTGCGCTCCTGATTAAAAGTTTAAAAATTAAGCACAGGATATCTTAGTCATGGTTGCCGATATATTGAAGGCATTCAGACGTGTCATTTCAAGGCTGATGGGGAGAGAGGGTAGAATAAAGGATAAATTGGATGACGTGCCGTCCTCATTTGTGGTATCCGTGGCACAATTGAGGCAGAAGGATGAAGGGAAGTTCAAGAGCATGATGAAAGAGGAGGGTTATGACGGCGATAAACCAGATGCAGGCGCGAATGTGTCTGAACTTGTTGAGTTTGTCAATGACCTGCAAACGAAGGGGAGAAACAGAAATAAGATAAAGAGCAAGGGTGCAAAGGCCAGAAAAACGACAGCAAGAGGAAGGAAGGCTGTGTTAAAGAGGTAAGTGGCTTTTTAGGTTGGCGCCCTTATGGCTTTTTTTACACTTTTTGTGCACCAATTAGGTGTAAACCTTCATAACTACTTTTACGGGCTCATCACCGTAATATGCGAGCCTCTCCGATATCACAATCTTCTGCGGATTGGATGGGGGGAAACCGCAAGAGGCCACTACTCTAGGCGTAGAATCGATAACTTCAATATAAAAATTGTGTATGAGGCCTACCTCATC
Source organism: Candidatus Micrarchaeum sp. (assembly GCA_020723045.1). Classification (GTDB taxonomy): domain Archaea; phylum Micrarchaeota; class Micrarchaeia; order CAILAH01; family CAILAH01; genus DYJQ01. The sequence continues at coordinate 15,443 of DYJQ01000015.1, read as the reverse complement.
CTTCTTCTGGTCTAGGCCGCAGTTAGGTTGTCTAAATACACTTTCATTTAGGTGGTAGCCGTCGGCAAGCATGAGCACACCCGGCACCATCATGTTGTCAAGGACGGTGTTAGCCTCGAGGGCCAGGTTGGCATCTTCATCCGAAAAAGAGGCACTGAGTGCGGACCAGTAGGCAACAAGTATGCCCACGGCTATCAGAAAAATCACGACGCCACCGATTGCGTCATACGAGAGTACCTGGCCGCGTTTTCCTTCCATCCTATCCCCTCTTTTCATACATTATTTTTTCATTACAGTAACAATCTCTGGTGTAGTTGAGTCCTGTGTTACATCAACCGTGAAATTGCCTATCTTAACATAATAGTATACTGCACTGCCCCCTACTGTTGTATTCCCCATTATAATGCCTCCCGGAATATCTGAGATGTTCATACCCGCTCCCTTTACGATATAGGGAAGTGTTATGTTCGCCTCTGCATAATCTGCATGCATTGCGAGTGTATTCACATCCTTCACACCCTGCGCAACATAGAAGAGTGTGGATTTGAACCGCTCCTGCGACCGCTTGGAAAGCTCAGCACCCGATTGTGTGAACACAAACGCTGAGAATGTGGATGCTATGAGTAGGAAGAAAGCAAAGTATGTAAGGTACTCTATGGCTGTCTGGCCGCGCTTATTTTTTAGTGACATTCACATTACCTCCCGCATTCTCAAATACGAACGCATACGTCCCGCCCCCACCCACCTGCATAACAGAAGGTGTGAAATTCATTGTGCCCTGCCGTACCACATCTGCGCCCATATCAAAATACTCAACATGGATTACTGCTAATGTGCCGTTGAGCGTTATATTCTGTGTATATTTAGGCACCACTATGAGCCGTGTTATGTTGGTACCGTTACCCTGTGTTCCTACCAGTTCACCATACTTAACGAATTCATCTGCGCTGGATTCGGCCTGCGACAGGCTCGCATAATACTCCTTCTGAGGGGCTGATGTGTAGAAGTACAGGAATACGGGGACCGTTATTAGAATGAAGAATGCCACTACCGCAAGAAACTCGACTGCCACCTGGCCGCGATGATGATTTTGCGATGGGTCTTTCTCCATACTAATGCACATCTCACCGTCCCTCATTTCTATTTTATTTGTATTTTTGTATTAGTGTATCTTTGTATTAGTGTATCCATGCCGTAATCGTTATCTCTCTCTTCGCTTATCCTGAACCTGCCTATTGTCATCTCGCCCTCTGGATACAACTTATCGTCGCACATATCTGGCCTTAGGCATCCCGGCATGCCCCTTATCTTGTTGCCTCTTATTGTGGATGTGGAATAATACTCATGATCGAGTTTTGACTTGGCATCCTTCGCCCACATACCAACTACAAACGTCTCAATGCCATACTTGTCTTTCGCGTTTATATTACCCTCAAGACGGCTGAATATGTCTGGGCCTTTACCCATCGCGAAATAGTTGCCGCATAGTACTGCGCCACGCTGTACCTCAATATCGAGCGCTTCCATCCCGCTGTGTACTGGGAATATTGTGTCCAACTCCGTGTTTATGAGCACCCTATCGGGTAAAAAGTCTTGTGAAAGGTGCTGCACCTTGATGAATGGCTTTGACATTCTGATATTCTCGCCTTGGCTATTGGCGTATGCATGCAAACCATTTTTATCACTAATCCATTTACCGCCGCTCTCGAACACCGCATTACACTTTTCATAAGATTGAGGGCCGCCCAACCTGGCGCCATTATCCCAATTGACAGTGCAATCAGAAGCCGTCATACCGTTCTTGTACCCATCTACATATACACCGCAATTTATGCATGGAGAATCCTCTACCCAGCACTCCATGTCAAGATAGTAAGTGCAGGTGAGGCCATGTGAATCAGTACCTTGCAGGGGGACGGCTGTGAAATCCTTGCGGGTGGCTCCACCTGATGGGCTGTTGAATATGACACCTGCAAACTTATCAAGGTCGTTCTTCCACTCAGATAACTCATCTGGCGTAATGTAAAGTATGTACACACCCCACTCGCCTTCCCTGCCATCGTTCTTGAGCTGGAGTGCATCAGTCGTGTTTATTACCGCGCCGTAGGCCCATCCCTGCCCATAATCCGCGTCTGCTATCCTACTAATCTCTTCCACCTTTTCATTCGATATCGAAGAGTTTATTATGGGGCGCATTATGAAATAACTTGGGTCTGCGGGGTTGTCCTCTGCAGACTCAAAATATAACATGGGGTCATAGACGCCCTCAATCGAGAAGTTGAACGTGCGGTCAAGCGACTTGTTTATGAATATGCCACTGCCGGTTATGTTGAGTGTGGTGTTAAGCGATACAGATGCATTGAATGGCCCTATGAGCTCTACATCACATGCTGGCTCGGCGTATGTCAATGTGAGGCCTGAATCATTCGCACGCATCTTAAGCGAGTCAAGATAACCATTGTATTTTGCGGTGAGATTTTTGCAAAATTCTCCCGTGGGCCCGCGCACGGTGCCATCAGGGAAGTAGGCTTTTGAGGTAATCACTTTCATATCGAGGTCGTAGAGCGTGCGCTTTGCCATCTTCTTTAGGGAGTATGTGAGTGCTGGCGAATCAATGTCAGCGAGGAGCGATGATATGGCACGCATACGCGCATGGTTTGCCCTAGTCTGTTCTTCAATAGAAGACCTCTGCGATTCAACAGTGAGTATGAGTGTTAGGAAGAATATGAGAATGATAATTGACAATGTAAGTGCAAACCCTCTTCTCATACCTCTATCACCACCCTAACGAAAGTAGTTTTATACCCAGCATCGGCCGTAGCAAACTCATCTGGTACGTAAAGGTCCTTTGGAATCATGCACACATCACTGTCTGGCTGGGTTTTTGGGCCGTGGCAATAATTATCGTACTTGTACGGCTGCTCTATATCCTCGTTCTTTATAATTACTGGAATTGTTGAGACAACAGATACCTTACGCTTCGCGCCATCCTTTTCGCGGGTGTAAGGCAGGCCGAATGATCTCCAGCTTGAGCCATCATAATAGTCAATAGAGTAACCGAGCTGGGGCGGGATGAGATTATCTATCTTTTCATTCCACGTCGCCTTCACGTCAGCATCCGAGAGTGCATGCACCATCGACACCTCTTGATCGTTCACAGTGACGGTGTGGTAAAGCAGAATGTTCATGATTGCACGGCCGTATGAGTAGAGCGTCTCATCCTGTATGTATGAATAATCGCGGGAGAATTGGTTGAGTGTACTCACAAACGCTATCACTACGAGCAGTGATATGAATGCATCGAGCATGAAAATGAACCCGCGCTCCATGAATTAGATTTATACGGTCATATTAATAAATACTTTGAATTCAACCATCGGCAGGCCCTACTATATCTGCGCGCCTCTGCATCTTAAATAAGTCTAGTATTTCATCAACAGTTGTCGCATCCTCCGGCCTCTTATCCTCACGCAGTTCTCCAATTATCCTAGGGAATCGCAGTGCATAACCGGGGCTGTCACCCTCCTTTGCACACGTATGTATGGGAGAACGCGTTATCTCATCAGCCGCAACCGTAATAACATACTTGGGCTCAACCCAGTACGTCGGCTTGATCAGCGAATTGATGCGCGCATTCGGCCTGGCAGTCTTGATTACATCCAACTTCTTCTGCAACACAGCCATCTGCTCCTCGCTGAAACCCGAACCGACTTTGCATATGGTCTGGAAGGTATCGGTGTGCGTGTCGTATACTGCGCCTAGGACCCCGCCAAACTTGAACCGTGCGCGGGCGCCCCTCCCAGCATAATATCCCACCACCACTACATCTATGGTGTCTGAGAGCTCGCTCCTGTACGAACGCTTCAGCTTTATCCACGCAAACTTGCGCGCACCTGTAGTGTATGGAGCGTTCATATCCTTAGCTACCAAGCCCTCAAGCCCGCGGGATACAAAATCCTCAAAATGCGACTCAATCTCTGCAGATGATTTTGCACGGTACGATTCTGATGGCAGGATCGTGCCCCTTTTCTTCAGGAGGGCCTCCAGTTTCTTGCGCCTCTCCTTGAATGGGTATGATGAGATGTCCTTGCCGTCTATATAGAGAAGGTCGAATGCAAACAGCCTGAGCGGCATCTCTACCGCCTTCTCAGCAACGCCGTGCTTTCTCTTTCTCTGAATAGTCTGCTGGAATGAGTAGAATTCGCCTGTAGCCTCGTTATAGGCAAGTGCCTCACCCTCAAATATCACCTCATTGCACTCCAATTCCTTCCGCACCGCATCCACAATCTCCGGGAGCATATCCGTCACGCGTTCCAGCCTCCGCGAGAATATCTCTACCTTATCGCCTTTCTTATGGCACTGCAGCCTGAACCCGTCATACTTTGCCTCCACTATACACTCCCCCAACTTATCCTTGATCTCTTCGGCTGATGGGAGGCGCTCTGCAAGCGCTGGCCTCACCGGTACAAGGGGGTGCATCGCAAATTTATCCATAGAGGCCGGGCCGCGCGCGTATGACTCTGCAATCAATCCCAAGTCAGAGCACTTGTTGTATGCAGACTCTATCCTCTCCCTATCGCTCTTATCCCCCTTGTGCATGAAAGAGAGTGCATCAAGAACAGTTGGGTCGCCAACCCCCAAACGAAGACGGCCGATGGGAAAGCGTGTGATATAGCGGGCTTCAATAGGTAAAGCATTGTTGAGCAGTTCCGCGAGCATTGATATCTTTGCATCTTGGGAACCGTGGCCGGAGAGCGTTGCGATTTTATAGAATGTTGAATAGACCTTCTCAATAGTGAGCTCTTGCGAGAAGAGTGCGGTCTGCTTCTTGCTCTCGCAGAGCTTTTCGGCAACATTGCCTAAATCGCCTGCCTTCACATACTCCCGCTCTATCTCCTTTTCAGAATACCCGGTAGCCTTTGCTATTGCCTCCTCAACAAGCTTTTCACCAAGGCCCACCTCAATGCCGGCGTAGGGCGGTGCGACAAGGCCCTGTAATAGATAGACTGCGCGCCGTATATCCTGTGCATCAAGTTTCTTGAAGAGTTGTGCGATGATCTCTACCATCTCATTCCTCGATGTTGTGGATTCAAGGGCCGACATTGACTCTGCAAGCGCTGAAAACTCCATAATATAAAGTTTGTAGGCAATAATTAAATTGATGCGTGAGCACTAAGCGTTATCGTGAATTTAGCGGGTTGCATATCCATTGAATGGATTGTGCTAGCTACCGTGGCCGTGAGCATCATATCGCTGGGTATCGCGTTTATTGGTGAAACTTATGATTGAATGGATTGTATTCTCTACGGTGGCCGTGAGCCTCATATCACTTATAGGCGTGTTTTTCCTAGGTATGAATGGAAAACTCCTAAAAAGAATAACCTTGCTATTAGTGGCATTTGCGGTGGGCGGTATGATGGGCGGTGCGCTGTTCCACATGCTGCCGGAGGCGCTTGATGAAAGCGATGCAATATCTGTGTTCACGCTTATGCTTGCTGGCTTTATGTTCTTCTTCATCATCGAGAAATTCCTGCATTGGAGACACTGTCATGATGAGGATTGCGAGGTGCACGGCGTACACAAGAAAGATGGAGAAATCCACCCGGTGGCCTACCTTAACCTCATAGGGGATGCCGTGCACAATTTCACTGATGGCGCAGTAATAGCGACATCATTCATGGTTGATGTACAGGTGGGCATTGCGAGCACAATTGCGATAGCTCTGCATGAGATACCGCAGGAAATGGGTGATTTTGGCATATTGATACATAGCGGGATGGATGTGAAGAGAGCACTCCTCTACAACCTGCTCTCGGGCCTCACCGCTGTGATGGGCGCTGTCTTCACATATATCTTCCTCATAAATATTGAACACCTCGCACCGCTCCTCCTTCCTGCGGCTGCAGGCGGGTTTGTATACATAGCTGCAACTGATCTCACACCCGAACTGCATAAGGAGAGGAGGGTTGGAACATCGATAATGCAGTTTGGGGCTATACTGGTAGGTGTGGGGCTGATGTACTACATAAAGGTTGCATTGGGGGGTTGAGTAAAAACCATATAAATCTTGAGAAATCTAACTATTGTGTGGACCCGTAGTCGAGAGGCCTTTTCTTTGGGCTGGCAAGCCACGAGAAAAGAGGCCCGGCAATGGTTAAGACGTTCCCCTGACACGGGAAAGATCCCCAGTTCAATAAGAACTCGTGGTGTATGATCTTGGAAATCTGGGCGGGTCCACTCCTATTTTATAACTTAGCTTGTTATGGTTCGTTTTCACTTTTAAAATTTGCATAGCAAGACTAAGACATGCTAATCGTTTTTGAGGGAATTGACGGGGGCGGAAAGGGGACGCAGATCGACCTCCTATGCAAAAGACTGGAATGCAGGAAACAGACATACCCCGACAGGGTCGGTATTTTCGGGGAGATATTCAATAAGGTGCTCAAAGGGAAGATGGGTGTTGAAATGAGCGGTGCGGAATTATTCCCCATGTTCCTCATGGACATGCTCAAGGATAAGAGAATGTTTGAGACGTACAAGGGAAGTAAGGAGAAACATATCGTTGTGGATAGGTACTGCCACTCCACGCTGGCATACCAGAGCGCACAGGGTGCGGATTATGAGAGGGGCAGGAAGATTATCGAGGGGTTCGGGCTTGTGAGGCCGGATATTGTAGTGTTGCTGGATATAACACCTGAAGAGAGCATGCGTCGGATCCCACAGGAGAGGGAGATATTCGAGCGTGAGGAATTCCTTACAAAGGTGCGTGAGAATTATATGAGGATATGGAAAGATGGATTCTTTGCTGAGCGCATCGTCATCATTGATGGGATGGGGACGGTTGAGGAGGTCAGCAGAAGGATTCAGAAAGAGACAGGGGTATGAATGTTTTAAAACCTCTTTCTCCAAATTATGAATATGAAAAATATTTTGATTATTCTTGCCATCCTAGCTCTTGCGCTCCCATTCGCACATTCGCAGGTCACGGTGGCGCAGGTTGCAGGCTCATATGTTGAGCCTCAGGAGACTTCTAGCATGGAAAAAATCACTGTGGGAGGCAGCAACTATTGGATAATCAGGATTAATGGTGAGGAGACTTTTATCATCAACCAGAAGGCGGAGATTGTAAAGGATAAGGCAGTCATAGAAGAGCTACTCATAAATTATATGAAAGAGAATGTCAATCTCGAGCAGAAGAAAACACAGATACTCGGATATATTGAGGCGTTCAATGAGAGCCAGTACCCATTAAGAGAGGAGTGCGAGCGCACAACGGGTGTGGATAAGATGCCGTGCGATGATAAGGAGAGCTGTCTCAAGGCATGCTATGCAGTCCCTCTGTGCGCAATGCAGGTCAGGGATGATTTAGTAGAGGCGATAAGGGAATGGAATGCATTGAGAAATGATGTTGATGCGGCAATAGTGAATGCAAAACAGAAGGCTGGGGACCTCAATACACAGCAGGATTATGAGGAGATGAGCGGCCTAATTCAAGAGATGAGGACGGCGATGGAAGAGATGGATGCGCATAAGATATACACAATCCCCTACTGCAAGAGAATGGCGGTTGATTATGATTCAGCGGATGCTGCAAAGATAAACGCGGATGAGATTGCAACCGCACTGGGCGGCGTGGGCGCCATAATCACGCGGGCGGATGGCATATACGCAAAGACGAATGAGCGGCTCACCTACTGGGAAAACAGGGTTGAGATGTACAAGCAGGCGTACAGCAATGTTGTGATGAAGTATAACGAGGTAAAATCACTCTATGATAAGGCGGGGTTCGTTGATGGTGGTATTGAGGGTTCGCTCAATGAGGCCGCAAACTATTCAGTAATTATGAAGTCGCTCAAGGACGAAGGGAAGTATAAGATTGCAATACAACAGGGCGGCGCGTATAATGCAACACTCTCAAACCTCAAGATTAGCGTCCAGACCACAAGCGCCCAGTATGACAATATGAAGCATAGGGCAGAGACGGTATTGGAGAGCATCGGTAAGGCAAAAGAGACGCTGAACTCAACTGCGTACATGGCAAACCTAACGTTGCTTGAGGATGAAGTTAATGGTGTGCTCAGCAGAAAGGTGAATAAGAGCGAGATTAACAGCCTTTCAAGCAGGATGGATGAGATTGACACTGAAGTAAAGGTAATGATTGCAAATGCTATCCTTGAGGAGAAGAGTGACAACGGCACCAGCGGGGTGGGGGGCACATCAGCCACCTCCATAATATGCCAGATACTGGATGCCATAAAATCCGCATTGGGGTTTTCGGTTGATTTTCTTGGGATATGCAAATGAGGGATGAGGTAATTGAATGAGGCATATGGATATATTCTATAGTGAGGAACTGCTCAGGTTCGCTGGCAAGTTCCCGGATACTCCGGATAGGTTAAGGGTTATTGTTGAATTCCTAAAGCAATCTGGCCTCAAGCACAAGCTGGTAGAGCCGGAGCCGGCCACAAGAAAAGACCTAGAGCTTGTTCATGACCCAAAATATCTTGATGAGATAAGACAATACAGGCGCATAAACATGTATTTTCCGGATGAACCGATAAACTGGGAAACGTATGATATCGCCTCACTCTCCGCTGGGGCCGCAATAGGCGCAGCAGAGCAGTGCATAAAGGGGGGGCAGTTTGCTTTCGCGCTTACAAGGCCGAGAGGGAATCATGCGGGAAGGGACTTTTTCGGTGGGTTTGCCTACATCAACAATATTGCTGTCGCGGTGGCAAAGATGCTTGCGGAGGGCAAGGCAAAAAAGGCCATGATAGTTAATTTTGATGCACATTTCTGCAACGGGACTAATAACATATTCCTGAATGATGGGCGGGTATACTTGCTATCCATACACCAGCACGCAGACTCCGTTTATCCGTACTTGGGGCGTGAAAAGGATAGCACAACGAGGACAAAATACTATGAAAACCCGCTCTGGGTCACTGACAAGGAGTTCGTTGACAGATTCAGAGAAGTGGTGCCTGCATTCATAGATGAAGTGGGGCCGGACCTCATAGCTGTGAGTGCGGGGTTCAACACATACTATAAGGACATGTTCTTCGGCACAGTGAGTAAGATAAAACTGCCAAGGACATACCATAAAATCGGGCGGGTGCTTGCACTGAAAGCAAATGAGATAGGGGCGAACATATTCGGCGTGCTTGAAGGGGGCTATTGGACAGAGGACTTGGGCGAGTTGGTTTACAATTTCCTTATGGGGTTCCAGGAGGATAGGCGTGGCAGACTGCCGGATGTGGTGGATGAGGCGCATGTAAAATAAAATATGAGGCGGAATGTGAATGTACAGCAAAAAGATCTCTGAGTGGCTGGATAAGAACGGCATAAGTATTGGCGATGAGGTATCGCTCGAATTTGGCGGGAAGATGTATGAAGGCATACTGCTCGATAACCCCACACATGATACGGATATAATTGCAATAAAGCTCGAGAACGGGTATAATGTAGGGATTAAATTTAACGAAAACATCCATCTCGTGAAAAAGCATGCCAAGCCCATGGTGGCGGCTGGAGGGCAGGCTGTGAAGAAGGGCGATTATGACCTCGCCATACAGATGTTTGGGGGCACAATCGCATCAAAGGTGGAGTATCGGACTGGTGCAGTATTCCCCTCGATGAGTGCCGAGGAGTTTAAGGGGTTGTTTCCAGAACTCGGGAACATATGCAAACCCAGTGTAAAGAGTGTGATGTCCATACTTTCAGAAGACATGGCCGTAGAGCATTGGAAGACGATGGGAAGCGAGATTTACAGTGAATTGAAAGAGGGGAAACCAGTAGTTGCCACACATGGCACGGATACTATGGGGTATAGTGCGGCGGCCATATCATTCATGATACTCAATCCGATGAGGCCAGTTGTGTTTACTGGGGCGCAGAGAAGCAGTGATAGGGGGTCGTCTGATAACAAGGAGAACCTGCTAAATTCCGCGTATTATGCACACAGGGGCAAGCCGGGCGTTTTCGTGTGCATGCACGCGAGCACAAACGATGGGAAAGGGTATGTGCACATCGGCACAAGGGTAAGGAAGATGCATACCTCGCGGAGGGATGCATTCAGAAGCGTAAACGCAAAACCCGTTGCGGCTGTTGACTATTCGCAGGAGAGGATAGAGTACCTTTCTGAAATACAAATAGCCAGCGAGCCCATGGAGTTCAGGCCAACATTCAACGATAATGTGGCGCTCATATATATCCATCCGAGCATCAAGCCGGAATTCATCAGAAAACTTTCAGAATATGACGGTGTTGTGCTCATGGTGACGGGGTTGGGGCACGTGCCCACAAACCCATTCGGCGACACGCGTGGAAAGCCAATCATCAAAGAGGTCAGTGAGCTTGTCAAATCCGGAGTGCATGTTGTTGCGGCTCCACAGACACTTTACGGGAGGATGAATATGAACGTTTACACGGCTGGGAGGATACTCAAAGAGGCTGGCGTGATAGGGCACATGTGCAACTGGCTGCCTGAGACTGCTTTTGTGAAACTATCATGGGTGCTCGGACAGACGAAGGATAGAAAGGGTGTTGAGGAGATGATGTACAAAAATTATGCGGGCGAGCTGAGCGAGAGGAGCATGCTCGATGATTTTGAGGAGTAAGAATGAACTCGTGCGGATTGGTGGCTTGGTATTTATGTTTATCTTTGATACAAGTTTTTGGCTCAACTTGGGCATATTTGGGCTTGTCACTGTTGCGTTTATAGAATCAATCTTCTTCCCCCTGCCGCCCGACCTGATATTAATACCGCTTGCACTTGCATACCCGCAGAATGCATTATTCTATGCATTTGTTGCCACCCTTTTCTCATCTATGGGCGGGATAGGAGGCCATTACATCGGGAAACACGCTGGCCGGGAGTTCATGAAAAAACATATTAGTGAAAGGCACGCATTACAGGCTAGGCAGATATACAAAACACACGGTGCACTTGCGGTATTCCTTGCCGCGCTTACACCAATCCCGTACAAGGTGTTTACAATACTGTCTGGAGTGTTGGACTTAGATTTGAAGACCCTATTCATCGTGTCATTATTCGGGAGGGGGGTTAGGTTCTTCGCGGAGAGTATGTTCATCTACTTATACGGGAAGGAGGCAATCTCACTGTTGGCCTCAAACATTGAACTCGCAACAACCATTGCGGGGGCGGGAATACTGGTTGCATACCTCATTTATGTATACGTAAAAAAGAGATTTCTATAGTAATCAGAGGCCGTCAAACTGCCATCAACCCTTTTTTTCCTTGAGCGCAACGATAGCGGAGGCCACATCCCCCTCCTTCTTCAGGGCATTTATCGCGTCTTCCCTGCTCACGCCAGTGCCGTCAATAATAAGCTTTATGTCCTCTTCATTGAGTGCTGACTCCTCCTTTACTTTTCCGCTTATACTGTAATTTTTCTCGCCCTTGACATCCATCTCCATAACCTGCGGGTTCTCTATTATTAAATTCGTATCACCGCACTCTATGACCACGCGTTTGGCCTCAACCATCCTGCTCTTTATGCCCATCTGCCGCATCAGCGACTGCATCTGCCTCGGGTCTGTTGGAAACATAATATTAGATAAGAAAAGCAGGAATATAAATAAAGTGGGTTGGCGCCGATATTTTATATAATTTGTGCCTGGAATAGAAGCGATGGAAAAAGGAATGCTCATAATAGCTGAGAAGCCAAAGGTTGCAGAAAAGATTGCGCATTTTCTCGGGGATAAGGTGCAGAAGAAGTATGAGTCGAAAATTGCCTACTATGAGTTTGAGCGCGGTGGCCGGAAGATTTATGTTGCAAGCGCGGTCGGCCATATCTTCTCGCTCAATGAATGCGGTGAGAGAAAGTTTCCTGCATTTGATTTACAGTGGGTGCCGGCATACAAGGTTGGGAAGGGGAGCGAACATACCAAGGATTATGTAAAGGCGCTTGAGACAATTGCAAAAAAGGCGGATGTATGCGTCTCTGCCTGCGATTATGATATTGAGGGTTCGTTGATCGGGTTCAATGCAATTAGGTTTGCGGCAAAACGCGAAAATGGAAAACGCATGAAGTTCTCGGCACTCACAAAAGAGGATATTGTACATGCGTTCGAGAAGATGGAAGAGCTCGATTACAATAACGCATATGCTGGAGAGACAAGGCACATGCTCGATTGGTATTGGGGCATCAACCTGAGCAGGGCGCTCATGGATGCCATAAAGAAGGCGGGGACATATAAAGTGATGAGCATCGGGCGGGTGCAGGGCCCCACATTGGACATTCTCGTTAAGAGAGAGAAGGAGATTGCTGCATTCAAGCCAGAACCGTACTGGCAACTGTTTGTTGAGAGGGATGGGATAAGATACATTCATGAGAAGGAGAAGTTCTGGAAAGAGGAGGAGGCAAAGAGGGCACAGGAGAATACGAGGAAAGAAGGCCTCGTCGAAAATGTTGTGGTTGAGGAGTTTAAGGTTGCGCCGCCTCCTCCATTCGACCTTACCTCGTTGCAGATCGAGGCGTACCGCGTATTTAAGATGAGCCCAAAAGAGGTGCTTCAATTATCGCAGAACCTATATGAAAATTCGTACATCAGCTATCCGAGGACCAGCTCGCAGAAACTGCCTCCCACACTGGGGCTCAAATCAATACTGGAGAAGATGAGAGGGGTTGAAGGGTATGCGAAGAGTGCCGAATTTCTGCTTGCTAACGGCCTCACACGGCCCAAGGAGGGGTCTAAGAGCGATCCTGCACACCCCGCAATACATCCCACAGGTATTTACGGGAGGATGGGCGAGAGGGAGGGAAAGCTCTATGACCTGATTGCGAGGAGATTCCTCGCATGCTTTGGTGAGAATGCAATTAAGGAAAGCACAAAGGTAATGCTCAAGATGGGCGGGGAGAGATATATAGGCAAGGGTATTGTGATAAAGAAAGAGGGGTGGATTGGTATATACGGAAAGTATTATGATGTAGAGGAGGAAAGGCTCCCGCCGTTTGAGAAAGGGCAGTCATTCATTGCGGATAAGATAATTGGCGAGGTAAAGCAGACACAGCCTCCAAAGAGGTACACTGCAACATCACTTGTGAAAGTGCTTGAGAAAAATAATCTGGGGACTAAGGCCACAAGGGCAACCATCATTGACACGCTTTTCAAGAGGGATTATGTGAGAAATGCAAGCATTGAGGTGACGCATTTTGGGATGAAAGTGCATGATGTACTCACTAAATACTGTCCGGAGATACTTGATGAAAAGCTGACGAGATCGTTTGAGGAGAAGATTGAGGATATACAGAATGGGAAGGAAAAGGAGGAGAAGGTGTTGGAGAAGGCAAGGGAAGTGCTTGCCAAGATTATAGATGAATTCAAGAAAAATGAGGCTATGATAGGGAAGGGGTTATTGGAGGAGTTCAAGAAGAGTGAGAGCAGGAGAGGGTTCATAATGGTGTGCGACAAGTGCGGCAAGGATTTGGTTATCAAGAAGACGCGGGATGGGAGGATATTCATCGGGTGCACGGGGTTCCCTAACTGCAGGAATGCATATCCAATTCCAAGTGAGGTTAAGAAAGTCTCATTCGTAAAGAAGTGCGATAAGTGCGGGGCGCCAGTCATAAGGTATAAAATAGGAAAGATTGTAGTAACAAGATGTGCAAATAGGAAATGCACCGGCCCCTAAACCAATGTATTTATAGCTTTACATATCAATAATAGCCACAGTTTAATGCGGTTGTAGTCTAGCCTGGTAGGACATGGCCTTGCCAGTACGTTTTCTTTCTCTCAGGGGAAAGAAAGGCAAGCAGAGAGGCTAAGACCCGGGTTCAAAGCGAGGGCCGCTCCGCGGAATATGCCTCCAAGCGCATATGGATGCACCTTTGATGAAAATCCCGGCAGCCGCATATAATTTTCTAATATTACAATAATAACTGGCGGTTATAATCTATTTACTTCTCCTTGCCGGTCTTCTCAAGAACCTCCCGTCTTCCCTCTTCATTCTCCTTTACCTGCTCTTTATCAAGCATGAGAAGGAGGGTCTGAAACTCGGCTGTGTGCGTCTTCTCCTCACGTGCAATATCGAAGAGCACTGCCTTTATGCGCGGGTCCTGCGCCTTTGCAGCAAGCTGTTCGTAAAGATTGATTGCATCAAGCTCGGCTATCATGCCAATGCGCAGTATCTCGCGGTCTGTATCCCCTTTTCTGGCCTTTGAAAGGTCTATTGGAATTGCTGACATCATTTCCTAACACCAGTAATGGATTATCGCGTAATTATATAAAACTAGATGGCTATTGGCGGTGCTATCATCCCAAGCACTGTAAGAATGAGAACCAGTACGGGTTGGTGTGCAAAATAGATTAAGAGCGAGTGGCGGCCAAGAAATGTGATTTTTGAAATGAATATATTACGCGATGCATCCGGCATCTCAAATGTGCGCGCACCGCCAGTATAGAGAAGATTGCCGAGCGCAACACCGAAAAGGAATATCCCTAACCACGGAATGAGTGGAAAATAGTCAAACGTGTAAAAATGCTCCGGCTTGAGGCCAAGCCATAACAGGTAAGGAAAATCAAACACCCGGCCCTCGAGCCAGATGCCAGCAATAAGTATCAGCAGGCCCAATGCAACGTTCAGCCACTTAGACTTCATGAGCGGAAACGCCAATAGTGTGGATGCACCGATAAAGTGCAATATACCGAAGTATATCGTGCCGTGGGGGAGAAAAATGAATGTTATGAGTGTGATGGATAGGCCAAGCAGGATAAGCATGAGGCCCCTCTTGAGGCATTTTTTTTGTTGGTCCGCTTTCGGTGTTCTTGACATGCTTATGGCAAGCGAGATGCCCGCAAGCAGTATGAAAAGTGCGGCTGTGATGCGCGCAAACCACCACCAAAAACCAGAACTTACGTTTAAGTGATAAGTGCCGAAATAGTCAAGATCAAATACAAGATGGAATAAGACCATCATTACTACTGCGAGGCCACGGGTGAAATCAATCTCAAAGAATCGATCGGGTGATACAGAATACACGGGAATAATTAGCAGGGATTAAATAAAAATAAAAAAGACTTTTTGGACGTTTAGTCCTTTGAAAGTTTATAGAGAGCGAGCACTGCGATTAGTGCTGCTGCGGGTGCGGTGAATGCAACCATATAGTTGAGAGCACTTGAGACGCCCCCTGTAAGCGTTACCGCCTCAGCCACACCAGTCGCCGCTCCGAGCTTAACAACAAGGTCGGATAGGCTGGATGCGGCCACTATGAACGCTATTGAGGCCAGCAGGAACATGTTGACTTCCTTATCAGTCACGTTAAGGAGCCCAACAAGCACACCTAATATACCGAGTACAAGAGCCCACATCCCATCTGCAGGTGCAACAAAACCCATTACGAGCGCAAGCAGTACACCCGCGATGTATGCCCATGGTCCAATCTCTTTTAGACTCATCATAGCTTTCACCTTTTAGTTGT
>DYJQ01000014.1 GCA_020723045.1 Candidatus Micrarchaeum sp. | reverse complement strand
CGAGTATGAGTCAATACAAGAGATAAAGTGATAATATGCAAATAATAGATAAATATAGATAATAGTTTATGCAGGGGGTGTGATAGATGCAAAATTATGAAGAGGATTTTCCGTTACTGAATAAGTTGCACTACCTTGACAATGCGGCCACATCGCTCAAGCCGGTGCAGGTTGTAAGTGCAATGGATGATTATTATCTCAACTACGCGGCAAACATACACCGCGGCGTTTACAGGATAAGCGAGCAGGCAACGGATAGGTATGAAAGGGTAAGGGAGAAGGTCGCCGAGATGTTTTGCGGAAACCCCAACGGTGTAATATTTACAAACAATACAACAGAATCCATAAACCAGCTTGCGCTTGCTCTTTCAAGGACTGTGCTGAAAAAAGGAGATACTATACTGCTCACAGAAATGGAGCACCACAGCAACATAGTGCCCTGGCTCATGCTCAAGCAGTGGAATGGTATAAGGGTTGAGTATGTGAAGCTTAATGGGAAGGGGTTGGATTATGATGATTTTAGGGATAAGGTTGCGAACGTCAAGCCAAAGGTAGTGTCTTTTGTGCACGCCAGTAATGTGCTCGGGACGATCAATAATGCGGGTGAAATTGTTAAGATGTGCAAGGATGAAGGCATAACCACACTTATGGATTGTGCACAGAGCGCACCGCACGAAAGGGTTGATATGGGACGGCTTGGTGTGGATTATATAGCATTCTCATCTCATAAGATGCTGGGCCCCACTGGCGTTGGAGTACTTATGGGAAATGAGGAAAACATCAAAGCACTGCCGCCATTCTTTGGAGGAGGCAGTATGATAAAGCGTGTTGAGAAGCAATCGTTCGAGCCAGCGGAGATACCGCAGAGGTTTGAGGCGGGCACACCTAATATAGGTGGCGTGATAGGGTTCGGTGCCGCACTCAACTATCTTGAGGCTGTTGGGTTTGAGAGGATAATGAAGGTTGAGAGGGAGTTGTTAGAGTATGCGCTGAGCTGTGCGCAGGATAGGGATTATATAACAGTATATTCAAACAAGAATGTAAAAGATGCGGTTGGCATATTTGCTTTCAACATTAAAGGGGCACATCCGCATGACGTCTCTGCAATACTAGATGAGAACAATGTGTGCATCCGCGCGGGACATCACTGCGCCCAACCATTGCACGAGTCGCTCGGTGTGCCTTTTACGGCGCGTGCGAGTTTCTATTTCTATAATACGAAAGAGGATGTTGATGCATTGTTCAATGGGCTTGATAGGGTAAATGAGGTGTTCTCAGGATGAACCCAAGCTATGAGGATTTCATTGAACGCTACAAAAACCCCCGGCATAGCGGAAAGATTACTGGCTCTGCACATAGCAGTGTGTCAAATGTATCATGCGGTGACCACATAAGTTTGTATGTTAAGATTGGCAAGAACGGTATAATCGAGGATGCAAAGTTTGAAGGGAGGGGGTGCGCTCTCTCAACCGCAACAGCAGATATACTCTGCGATTACGTCATCGGTAAAAATATTAATACGGTATGCGGCTTAGATTTTAACAGGGCCACGGGGATAATAGGGTTTGTTCCATCGATAAATAGGGTTGGCTGTGTTAAGATTGTTGTTGATGCATTGCAAGATATATGCGAGGCCTATACGGTAGGAGAGGGCAAATACCAGTAGGTGGATGGTAGGTGTGTGATGGGATGGTGCGAGTGGAACGAAAAATACCTAATGGAAAACTGGTACGAATTGACGTTGAATTTAACGGAGAATACATACGCGCCATAAAGATAACCGGAGATTTTTTCATGTATCCTGAGGATGCGATAACAAATATAGAGAGAGAACTTGCTGGGGTGGTGGTGAGTGAGCTTGAACGCAAACTACCAACCATAATTACGAATAACTGCGAAGAGGTCATAGGATTTTCAACTGATGACTTAGCTGGAATCATAAGGGAAGCGTATGAACGTCGTCAATAATGGGTGCATTAGTATGACTGACTATTGGAGGGTTTTGGAGTTGTCTACATACAATGCTGCCATGAACATGGCGATAGATGAGGCGATTGCAAATTCGATTGCACTGGGCACTTCACCACCAACAATAAGGTTCTACACGTGGAGCCCATCAGCGGTCAGCATAGGGTATTTCCAATCGATGCGCGATGAAGTGGATGTGGACTACTGCATGCAACATAATATTGATATCGTGCGGCGGCGGACGGGCGGCGGGGCAGTGTACCACGATACTAGAGGCGAACTTACCTATAGTATTATTGCACCGCAGCACATGTTTTCCCGTGATATAATACACTCATACAGGGAGATATGTGGGTGTATTGTGGATGGATTAAGAGAGCTGGGGATGAATGCAGAGTTCAAGCCTATAAACGATATAGCAGTGAATGGCAGAAAGGTCTCAGGAAACGCGCAGAGCCGCAGGAACGGCGTCCTGCAACAGCACGGAACAATCCTTTACGACCTTGATGTTGAAACAATGTTCAGATGCCTCAAGGTAAGCGATGAGAAAATAAGGGATAAGATGATTTCTTCAGTAAAGGAGAGGGTGACATCTGTAAAACAGCAGAGCAATGCACGCTTTGATGAGTTGTATAAGGCGATTCAAGAAAGTTTCTGTAAAGGCAAGCGTTGGGGTTATGGAGAGCTGACAGAAGATGAAGTTATGTCTGCGCGTGAATTGTCTAAGGGCAAGTACTCATCTTCCAGCTGGAATTTTTCAAGATAACACGCCACCATTCTATTTTTTCACAAGGTAATGCCATGGCCTGCCCAGCCCCAGTTCTGCGGCCTCATGAATGGCTTCATACAGCGTTGGGTGGGCGTGTATTGTTGCGGCAATATCATCAAGAAAGGCGTTCATCTCAAGTGCAAGGCCTGCTTCTCCAAGTATTTCTGAAACACCGCGTCCAACTGCGCTGAAGCCTAGCAACCGGCCGTTTTTTTCGTAAACGAGTTTTACAAACCCCTTTTCATTTCGTGTGGCTACTGCCTTACCTAGTGCAGAAAATGGGAATTTAACAGACCTTGCCTCATACCCTTTATCTACTGCCTCTTTTTCAGTAAGCCCCACATGCACAATCTCTGAGTTTGTGAATACGAATTCAGGTATGGCGTTCGGCTCAAATGCCGCGCTCTTTATGCCCGCGGCCGCTTCTGCGGCAACCTTGCCCTGCATAAATGCCTTGTGCGCCAGCATGGGGCCGGCAGTGATATCACCGGCGGCGTAGATGTTAGGGTCTTTTGTAACCATAGTTACATCTGTCTCTATGAACCCCTTCCCATCAACAGTTACTCTCGTGTTCTCCAACCCAATATTCTTTGTATTCGGCACCCTCCCTATTGCAACAACAACAAGGTCCGCATTGACAGTCTCCCTTTTACTTTCAGAAATGTAATCAACCTTTACTTGCTTTCCCTCCTTGACAGACTTTATGATGCAGTTTCTGTGTACCTTGAACCCAGCTCGCCTTTCCGCTTCCAATACAATATCCTCATCAATCCTTGAGAGGAGCCTTGACCTAGCGAGCAGGTGCACTTCACTGCCAAGCGTTGAGTAGAGTGTGCCAAGCTCGGCCGCAATATATCCTCCCCCTATTATGACAACTCTCTTGGGTATTTTTTCAATAAACAGGGCCTGCCTTGAAGTGACTATATTCTCTCCAAGCCTTACGTAATCAGGGACGAATGAGGTTGACCCCGTTGCGATTATGGCCTTCCTGAAGCGCACACTCTCAACCGAGCCGTCTTTCTTGGTTATGTGTATATGCTCTGAAGACTCAAACCTTCCCTCTCCCTCAACTACTTTTACTCCATAATTGTTCAGAAGCAATCCAATGCCGTTCCTCAACTTCTCAATTGCAGTCCTGTTTTCCTTTTGCAGTTTCTTCATATCTATTTTTTCAATGTGTGCCTTTACGCCCACTTTATTTAGGTAATCTATATCACTGATTATCCCTGCGACGTGAAGGAGCATTTTTGATGGGATGCAACCCCTATTGAGACAGGTCCCACCAATATATTCCTTTTCAATCAATATTGTATCCAGCCCGAGCTGGCCAGCACGTATTGCCGCAATGTATCCAGCCGGCCCGCCGCCAAGTATTGCAAGGTCATATTCTCTTCCAACTTCTCCCATCACCATATCCTCAATTCCTTAGAAAGATATAAAAAATTATGTTGCATATAGAGAAACTGAAACCTCATCCATAACCAAGAGCGAGGTGTTTGGTGAGGTTCAAGAGTTGTTTAGAAAGTACAAAGAGTTTGCATTCAATCTTATAATGAGGGTGCCATACGGCTCGGTGCCTGCATGGATAAAGTTTGGTGATGGGAGGGTTGAGGAAGCATTTGAGAAGGAAAGAGGCATAAAGAGGAACATAGTGGATACATATGTGATCACAGTGCTTAACTGCCTTTTATATCTGATCGAAATGTGGTTATATATACCATTATTGATTCTGTATGTCGCAATGGTCGGGTTTCTTGGGATGCTGACTGGCGGTTTGCTCCTTAGTACAGGAGGCACTGCTGGGCTTATGGCCGTACTGCCTGGGGTTGCGGTTGCCGTAATTGTCGTGGCGCTTGTCATACTCCTCCTGCCATGTCAGTGGTTGTGCTGGACAGCTTCTGCAAGCCTTATATTGATGATACTGCTCATACTTTCGTACGCCGTGCTGATCGGGTATTTCATCTTCTTGGTACGGGGTTTATACTGGGAGGATAAAAGGGTGATAAAATGGGAGAAATCGAGGTTTGGATTGCAAAATATATGGAGGTTGTTGATAAGATAATCTCTTATATTCCTTACAAAAGGGCTGGTGTGTGGAAGGAATTTTTCTTAAACCCAGCAGGGACTGTAAGGAAGAATATTGACGGCATCATGCCGCGCATGATCGACCTCTACGTTATAGGTGGCATAGGCCTTATTATTTCAATATTTTCAAGCCTCATCCCATACGCAATATCACTTCTAATAACCGCGCCCCTTGCAGTTATTCCAGCTATAGGGATAAGTGCGGCAATTATATTGTTTAGTTTTGCTATAACGCCACTGCTCACGCTCTTATACGCACTGTTTGAGTTTGTTGTTGCAAAGATCTTGGGAGGCAAAGCAGATTTCACAGTGCATTTCAACGCCTCTGTTCTGCCTAATCTCTCAACATTCATCATACTCCTTCCCGTGAGCATAATTGAGATACCATTCTCATGGCTCTATTATATTCCGGTAGTTTTATGTTTTGCTCCATCATTTCCCTTCGCAATAGTTGGTGCAATTGTAGGCCTTTATGCACTCTACCTAAAATTTGTGGCATTCAAGGAGGTGCACGAGTTTGGTACACTGCAGTCGATTGCGACGATCTTTGTGCCGATAATAGTGCTAGTAATCATTGCAATCCTGTTGGTTGTGCTGTTTTGGGCGACGGGATTAATATCTTGAAAACCCTGACATCATAGCCATTATAAACCATTTGGCCTTACACGATATCAACAAGAAGCAGAGCAGGGTCCTCCAGATGCTTTTTCAAATCAGTTATGAACCGTGCGGCCTGTGCACCATCAACAATCCTGTGGTCAAATGTAAGTGAAATGGGAAGCATGGTGCGTATCTCTACCCTCTCCCCCACCACCACCGGCTTTTTCTCCATTCTCCCTATCCCTAGTATGGCACACTCAGGATAGTTTAGGATAGGTGTGCCGAAACCCCCGCCTATCGATCCCCAGTTTGTTATTGTGAACGTCCCCCCCGTAAGCTGGTCGAGTGTGAGTTTTCTATTCCTCGCCCCTTCTGCGAGCATCTCGATCTCTCTTGCAATATTCATTATGCTCTTCAACTCAACATCCTTAATTACAGGGACTAGGAGGCCGTCATTTGTATCGACCGCAACGCCGATATTGTAGTATCTTTTCAGCACAAATTCATTACTCTCATCATCAAACGTTGCGTTGAGCCATGGATTTCTCTTGAGTGCGATCACACATGCTTTGATTATGAATGGCAGGTATGTGAGATGCACATTCTTGCTTTTTGCATTGAGTTTCTCCTTCTCTCTCACTTCCACCAATTTAGTAACGTCAAACTCATCCATCGCGGTTGTCTGTACTGCAAATGAGTTTGACTTTGTAAGCTTTTCGATTATGGCCTTTCTTACACCTTTTACGGGGATGCGCTCCTCAATATATTTTGCATGCACCTCTTTTAACGGGTGCGATATCTTTTGCGTTATATCTTCAGTTTTTCTCCCCCTCTCAATTTTCCCGAGCTCGGCAATACTCTCAAGTGTGTTTGCAGTATCCTCAACATCCTTCACAGTTATAGCGCCATCCGGCCCGCTACCCATAATTTTTGACAGGTCAATACCAAGCTTTTTAGCGAGTTCCCTCACCTGTGGCACGGCCTTAACGGACGCAGGTGGTGCAATACGCTTCTCTACCAACCTTCCCGCTTCTGTCTTCTCAATCTCCCTCACTTCACCCTTTCTTTTTGAGGCCGCCATTCTCACATCCTGTTCGCCAATCTCGCCATGCATTCCGCTCCCTTTTATAAGCTTGAGGTCAACACCCAATTCGCGCGCAAGTGCCTTAACCCGAGGTGTGGCAAGAACCTCTACAGGCCTTTGTGTTGCGGGCTTTATGTTCCCCTCGATTACCTCCTCGTGTTTCTCACCCCCACTCCCTATCGTGAGCAGTACACTCCCAACCTTTGCAACATCCCCTACCTTGAATTTGAGGCTGATAACCTTGCCCTCATATGGGGATGGTATGTCAACCACTGCCTTATCCGTCTCGACTTCCACGATGTTTTGGTCTTTCCTAACAACATCTCCTGGTTTAACAAGCCACTTCACAATAGTTGCCTCTTCCATACCCTCTCCAAGGTCCGGTAGCCTGAATTCATATGCCATGATGAAGAATTTGCATGGAAAGAATATATCTATTCACTTATTGCCAAAATTTGTTGCAACGAAGTTTCCAACGAGTGCAGCCACAAGCAGTACGATTACAGCAATAGATAAATGCTCTCCGATAACCGCGAGCGGATTCTCATTTTGCCTTTTTGCAACATAATAACTCAACGCACTTATGATGGAGAGCCCCCACACAATGCATATTGTTATGGCCAAATCCAGTGGAAGCATTATCACTGGGATTGCAAACGTGAGCGCAACAACAAATTTTATTATGAATGTTGATATTGTGGATGCCCACACGTTGGCTGGCGGGTTTCTCTTATCAGACTCCTGCGATATGTGTATTCCCAGTGCATCTGAGAGTGCATCTGCAACGGCTATTGTGAGTATGCCCCCTAGCACTGCAACAGGAGACCCAGTACCTGTTTCGAGGCCTATGATAAGGCCGAGGGTGGTTATCACGCCAGATGTAAGGCCAAAGCCAAACCCAGCCATTACCGGTTGGCTTATGGTATCTCCTTTGGTGGCTTTTTTGAGTGCCATTGCCATCATATCATAAATACCGTTAAGTAATAAAAGCACTTGTATTGTATCATATAGTGTATTGGTGTGGTAATGGCGGAGGAAGTGTTTGTTGAGCTTGGGATGATAATATTCATCTCTGTTATACTTGCGGCGATAATGCGCATACTTAGACAGCCGCTCATAATAGGGTATATACTGACTGGGGTGCTTGTGAGCCCATACGTCCTGAACATTGTGCATTACACCGATACTATAGCGACATTTGCGCACATGGGGGTAGCACTGCTTCTGTTTATGGTGGGCCTCAATCTGAGGCCGACTGTTATAAGAGAGGTTGGCAAGGTATCCATCATAGTAGGCCTCGGCCAGGTAATTTTCACCGCACTCATAGGGTTTATGATATGCATTGCGCTCGGATTCTCACAAATTGATGCAATCTACATCTCCTTTGCCCTCACATTCAGCAGTACGATCATAATAATGAAACTGATTTCCGATAAAGGTGAGGTCGATGCACTTTATAGCAAGATTGCGATAGGCCTCCTTATAGTCCAGGACCTCATAGCGATTGTAATGCTGATTCTTATAACATACTTCACAACATCTATCAGCTTTACGCACATTAGTGTTGATACCATAATCCAAGCCATAGGTACACTCCTCTTAGTGGTTGTGATGGGCATAATACTCCCGCACATAACGACTGCAATGGCAAAATCACAGGAATTGCTATTGATGTTCTCGGTTGCATGGTGTCTCCTTCTCGCCTCCCTCTTTTACATGCTCGGTCTCTCGATAGAGATAGGCGCACTGCTTGCGGGCGTAAGCCTCTCTGTATCGCCATACCGTCAAGAGATATCATCAAAGATGAGGCTCTTACGCGATTTCTTTCTTGTACTGTTCTTTGTCCTCCTCGGCACCCAGATGGCGTTCGGGGGTGTATGGGAGAATATAGTTCCCATAGCGTTACTATCGCTGTTCGTACTCATAGGCAACCCGCTCATAGTGCTGGTGCTGATGGGGCTATTGGGGTACACGCGCAGGACAAGTTTCCTTGTGGGCCTGACGGTGGCGCAGATAAGCGAGTTCTCATTCATACTCATATCGCTCGGCATAAAAGCAGGGCATCTCACAGGCAATACCCTCTCTATAGTGACAGTTGTCGGCCTCATAACAATCGCTGGCTCTTCATATTTCATACTCTACTCAAACAAGATTTACGCGTACCTCTCAAACTATCTTAAGATTTTTGAGAGGCAGGGCAGGAAGGTTGATGAGTTTGCGCGCATGAGGGCTAAGGATTACGATACCATTTTATTTGGTTACAACCGTATAGGATACGACATAGTGGCAGAGCTCAAGAAATTGCACATAAATTTCGTTGTTGTTGATTACAACCCGCAGGTTATAGCAGAATCGGAGCGTGCTGGCTTAAACTGTGTTTACGGTGATGCATCTGATGGCGAGCTTCTTGATGACCTCAAGATATCTGAAAAGAGGATGGTAATATCCACCATACCAGACCATGATATGAACATGCTCCTCCTGCATAGGATCAGGGATAAAAATGCAGGCTCGGTAGTGATAGCCGTAGCGCACCGCATAGATGATGCGCTTGAGTTATACAGAGAGGGTGCAACGTATGTTCTCATGCCCCATTTCATCGGTGGTCATTACACTTCACTGATGATTGAGAAGTTTGGATTTGATAACAGAAGATACCTTAAAGAGAGGAGCACCCACATAAGACGTCTGCTTGAAAAGAAGAGAATCGGCCACGAGCACCCAGTGCACGAGAGGCATTAAAGAACGTGTGAGAATCTTCAATACTTGATGATATCCCTTACAGCACTTTTTACCCTGCGCTCGTTAGGCAGGAAATACTCTTCAAGTTTTGGGAGGGGGACGGGTACATCAAAACCAGTTACCCTCTTTATGGGCGCCTTCAGGCTCAGTATTGCCTTTTCGCACACCCTCGCAGCAATCTCAGAGCTTGCACTGAAGCTCTGCATCGCTTCCTGTACTATCACTAAACGGCCCGTCTTCTTCACGGAATTGATTATGGTCTTGTCATCCAGCGGTTTTATGGTGCGCACATCAATTATCTCGCATTTAATCCCTTCTTGCGCGAGTTCATTTGCAGCATTCTCACAAATTCTGACCATAGCACCCCATGTAACTATAGTTACATCAGACCCTTCCCTTGCCACCCTGCACTGAGAGAGCGGAATCGTATACCTCTCCTCCGGCACCTCTTCTTTGAATGCCCTATACAACCTCTTGTGCTCGCAAAACAAAACTGGGTCATCATACTCAAGGCACGATGCAAGCAGGCCCTTTGCCTCGTAAGGCCCCGATGGGATCACAATAGTAATCCCGGGGATGTTTGCATACATCCCCTCTACAGGCTCGGCGTGGAGTTCAAGTGCCCTCACACCCCCTCCATAGGGAAACCTCAACACTATAGGCATGTGGTACTTTCCCCTAGTTCTATTCCTCATCCTCGCTGCATGTGCGTTTATCTGGTTGTATGCTAGGAATGTGAACCCATCAAACTGTATCTCTGGAACGGGCCTCATCCCGGCAAACGCCATACCCACCGCAACGCCCATGATTCCAGACTCCGCGAGTGGTGTATCAAATACCCTCTTTTCGGTAAACTTAGCCTGCAGGCCATCCGTCACTCTGAAAACACCGCCATTCTTCCCAACATCCTCCCCAAAGACAACAATATTCTTATCCCTCTCCATCTCCTGTGCAAGGCACATGTTGATTGCCTGTATCATATTAACCTCAACCATGAAACATCCCTCCCCTATCGTTCTACAAATCCATTTAAGTATTCCATCTGCTCCTCAAGCTCATTTGGCATATTCTTGTAAACATACTTGAACATATTCGTGTAATTCGTCTTTGCGGCCTCCGCTTCCTTTATTGCATTATCTATCTCAACCTCTGCCTCATTCGCAATGTTGGCCTCAATTCTTTTGTTTAGTATTTTCCTTGCTTCCAGGTATTTCCTTAACCTCTCAATCGGGTCCTTCTTTTTCCATAACTCTACATCCTTCTCGCTTCTGTACCGTGTTGGGTCATCCGCAGTTGTGTGCACACCCATTCTGTATGTGATCGCCTCTATGAGTGTGGGCCCGCCGCCTTCCCTCGCCCTCTCAACAGCATCCCTTGTAACATAATATACTCCAAGGGCATCATTTCCGTCGACTTGCACACACCTAATCCCCGCGGCCAATCCCTTCTGTGCAATTGTTTCAGCCGCAGTCTGTCTCTTCCTTGGCACTGATATTGCCCACTGATTATTTCTCACCACAAAAATCACAGGCGCCCTGTACACGCCAGCAAAATTCAGCGCCTCATAAAAGTCGCCTTCAGATGTCCCGCCATCGCCAGTGTACGTTATCACTACCTTCTTCCCACCATTATAGTTGAGTGCCATCCCTATCCCAACCGCATGTGGGAGGTGTGTTGATACGGGTATTGCAGTGGGTGTGATGTTGAACTCTTTCGGCAGATTATTTCCCTCTTCCAATCCCATAAAGTAGGTGAGAAGATACTTGAGCGGCACGCCCATAACTATATACATGCCCTGCTCTCTGTATGCTGGCACAACCCAGTCATCTTTCTTTAGTGCATATGCAGACCCGACCGTGATTGCCTCCTCGCCACTAGATGGCGCGTATGTGAGCAGGCGACCCTGCCTCTGCAGTTTGAGTGCTTTATCATCAAACATCCTCGTCTTCACGAGCGCCCCGTACATGACCAAAAGCTGTTTTTTTGTGAGGCCGAGTTTCTTCTCAAATTTTCTATCTATCCTGCCCTTCTCATCAAGGATTTGAATGTAATCAATACTACCCCTATAAACTGTCTTTGTTGGCATAAATATAAATCAAAAACAAACTATATAACCTTAAACCCCATCACTTCATATTACATTCGTTCCCGCTATACTACCCATAATTAACCCGTATCTTATTGATGGGCCTTCTCAACTCTGCAGGGTCTACCCCATCCTTCATTGCGGCGAGTATTCCGCCCACCTCCCAGTAGTTCTGCGCCACAATCACATTCTTTAATTTCAGATTTTCGGGTGTTACTTTCATCAATGTTGCATTTTCCTTAACGGCAATTATCGGGATACCCCACTTTTGCGCCGCCAGTGCAGGCACCCCGCCCATACATGTATAGGGAAGCACCACCACATCAACATCCTTTATTTTTATGTCTCCATCTCTTGACACCGGGCGCGGCGCCCTCTCCAACCCCTGTAGGACACATCCAAGATATGCCGGCCCGATCGCCTCCGCCGCCGCACGCGGGTCAACCCGGCCGCTATGCATCTCCTTGTAAATTTCATATTTAGTGAGGAGTGGGGCATGCGCCGCAGGCACGCCAAACCTGCTGGTGACAAGATGCGATATTATGGCCTCAGTCCCGCCGTATGGGTTTGCCCCCTTTCCCAAGAAATACTGTTTGAGGTCATCCATATTAATCTTGATGGAGAGCGAGAGTGCGATGGCATCAGCACCTTTTCTCACCGCCCGGTCGCACGCCTTGATCAATACCTCCTCATTCGTGATCTCTCCCACGAATGAGCCGCTCCTTGTTTTCACGGCCCGCGCATCAACATTCGCCTTAGTCTCGAATATGCCCACAATCTCAACACCTGCCACCGTCCTCATTGCGTTTATGGTATTCACAGCCAAATCATAGCTCTCCCTTTTCATCCCCGCATCCAACACTACCCCAATCCTGTTTCTCTCAACTTCTTTGAGTTCAACCTCTCCCTTGAAGAACTTGTCCAGTGTATACCCCTCTACATAAAGCACATTTCTCTTTGCAAGATTGAGCGCAACGCCATTCACAACATTCGGATGCGAAATCACCTTATCTGCAATAGAGGCAATCATGTTGGTGGCTGGCGTTGCATCCCCAACGTACCCTCCTATATCGGCCTTGACCCCCGTCGGGATAATATGTGCGACAACAAACTGATTAGCCATAATCACAACCTCCTTGTTTTTCTTTCTCGCTTTGCTCCTGCTAGTGTGTTTTTATCCATCTTGATTGAGGCATCCACAACCAAATCCTTTCCCTTCACCTCAACGATTGCAAACCTGAGCACCTTCCCTTCAACATTATTCCTGAAATACTCCTGCATGCGGTCGAGAAGATGCGCACTATCGCACTTTCCAATAGCGATATTAATCCTCCTTGAGACTATCATGCAATCCCCCATAACAGAATCCGCACCAATGCTTATATTATATTGGGCTTGCCTTAGGAGTGATCCCAACCCACATAGTCATTGCTTTTTATTGTTTTTATTGAAATACCCTTTTATGCAACTCGGCATTATCGGAGGCACCGTGGTTTTGGGCGCGAGGACTGTTCCGGATTGTTCGATAGCGATAGATAACGGCATAATCCAAGATATCGGCCCAAAAAAGAGGATTGCAAAGGACTACAAGTTTGATGATGAGATTGACGCGCGCGACCGCATTGTCATCCCGGGCCTTGTTGACACGCACATGCACAGCTACCAGGTTGCCACCAAGGGCCAGACGTGTGATTCCGAGCTCCTCAAATGGCTCCGAAGTTATATATTCCCTTGGGAGGGCCACTTGAGCAGGAAGCGTGCTCGCGCATGCGCCGAGTTATCATATATCGAGATGGCAAAGTCGGGCACCACCTGCTTTTCTGACTTTACATCGACGCGTTTTACAGATGAGGCGTTTTCTGTCGCAGAAAAGATTGGATTGCGCGCCAACATAGGCCGTACAATGATGGACTACAACGCTCCCAAGGATATGCTTGAGGATACAGTAAGCGATATCGAGGATTCCAGAGCGCTCATAATGAGATGGCACGGGAGGTGCAACGGCCGGCTCCGTTTTATGGTGACCCCGCGGTTTGATGTCACGTGCAGTGATGAGTTATTGGTTGAGGCATTTGCCCTTGCGAAGGAATACAACTTGGTGTTCCAGACACATGCCCAGGAGAACTTGGGAGAGGTGGCTTTTGAGAGGAAGAGGTTTGGCGTGCCCGCGATAAAACACCTCAACAAGCTTGGCCTGCTGGGAAGCAATGTGCTCCTTGCACACTGCGTGTGGCTTGACAGGAAAGATTTCACCCTGCTTGCAAAAAACAACGTCAAGGTTGCGCACTGCCCCGGCTCAAACATGTATCTGGCAAGCGGCATCGCCCCCGTTCCTGAAATGCTAAAAAACAAAATATCTGTGGGGCTTGGGAGTGAT
Source organism: Candidatus Micrarchaeum sp. (assembly GCA_020723045.1). GTDB lineage: Archaea > Micrarchaeota > Micrarchaeia > CAILAH01 > CAILAH01 > DYJQ01. The sequence goes on along the minus strand of DYJQ01000014.1, from coordinate 5,923 downwards.
GTGGGGGCATACGGCAATTACTCGATGTTCGAGCAGATGCGTCTCGCAGTCCTTTTGCAGAAGGTGCACACTCTTAGGCCGCATGCAATGGATCATCATACTGTATTTTCTATGGCGACTTCTGGGGGTGCGGCATGCGTCGGCCTCTCCAAGGAGATTGGTGAAATACGGGTGGGCAGAAAGGCCGACTTAACCCTCTTGGATAAAAGGAGCCTTGCATTTTCCCCCCTTCACGATGTCATCGCCCAAGTAGTATATTCCGCTGGCAAGGTATGTGTGAGCGATGTGATTGTTGATGGGAAGGTGATTGTGCGTGACCGCCAGCTCACCACCATAAACGAGGAGAAGACAATAAGGCGCGCCAGCAAGGCGCTGGTTTCTTAATCATGCATTCTGTGAAGCACCACCGAAAAGTATATAAATTATTATGAATATATATTCATTACCAGAAATGGTGGAGGAAATAGTATGCCATATGGAGATGGAACTGGCCCACAGGGTATGGGCCCAAGAACGGGAAGAGGGCTGGGCACGTGCACAGGTGCCCGACCTGCCAACAGACCAGCAGCATTTTTCGGCAGGAGAGGCTTCTTTAGGGGAAGAGGCAGGGGCAGTGCCTACGCGACCATGTCAACTGCAGACGAGATTAAGGTGCTGGAGGCAGAGCTCAACGCCCTCGATGAAGAGAGGAAGGTGATAGAGCAGCGTCTCAAAGAGCTTAAGGGATGATGCCATGCCACGGCCGCGCATGTGCAGGTTTGTGGGCTTCGGCCCACAAGCCAATTATTTTAAGCCTGCGGGCATCAGGATTACTGATCTGGATGAGATTGTACTCCCAGTCGAGGAGTTTGAGGCCGTAAGGCTGAAGGACCTGCTTGGCCTTGAGCAGGAAGAATGCGCGGCCAAGATGGGTGTGTCACAACCGACATTCCACCGTATGATCGTATCTGCGCGAAGAAAGGTGGCCGATGCAATAGTAAACGGAAAGGCGATACGCATAGAAGGCGGTAGCTTCACGTTTGTTGGGGGCAGGGGACGGCACGGCCGAAGGTTTTAGTTCATGATTTTATTAATTTACAAATCTTCCATGCCTCATATGAGCTTCTTACGAACGGGCCGCTCGCAACAAACCTGAACCCCATATCCTTTGCAATCTTTTCATATTCCTTAAACTGCTCCGGCCTCACATATTCATTAACAGGATAATGCCATTTGGTGGGCTGGAGATACTGGCCTATGCATACCGCTTCCACACCAACTGTATGCAAATCCTCCAGTGCCTCCACAACCTCTTTTTCAGTTTCGCCCATCCCCACCATCAGTGCAGATTTCACTATTATATTCGGATACTGCCGTGCCACGTATCCCAGCACGCCCAGCGACTGCCCGTAATTGGCCCTCAAATCCCGTACCTTTGGTTGCAGTCTCTTGACGGTTTCTATATTATGCCCAAACACATCCGGTCCAGCCTTGCACACCACATCAACAAGCTCTGTTTTGCCCTGGAAATCTGGGGTGAGCACCTCAACATATACGCCTGTTTTTTGTTTTATTTCGGTCACACATCTTGCAAAATGTCCCGCCCCAAGGTCAGGAAGGTCATCACGGTCCACACTAGTGATTACTACATACTTTAGCCCCAGCGTTCGTACAGCAGTTGTAATCCTTTTTGGCTCATCCCAATCAATCTCCCTTCCCTCATTAGCACTCTTTGTATTGCAGAATTTACACCCTCTCGTGCACACATCCCCTAAAATCATGAACGTAGCGGTCCTATTTCCCCAGCACTCATTAACATTGGGGCATTTTGCCTCCCTGCATACTGTTGTGATATGCAATCTGTCAAGGAGCTCTTTCGTGTATTCATATTCTTTATTGGGCAGGTTAATCTTCAGCCATTCCGGCTTCATGGAAAATAAAATGTCCGCAACATATTATATATGTGCTTGCGTTTTTTATTGGCCTCGTTTTTGCTTTCTATGGGTTGTTAAATAAAGCGCCACATAGTATGCGGAGAACAATGCGAACACAATATTTAGCGCAAAGTATATCCAGTCCTGCTTGATATAGCCGAACGTGGCAATGAATACCGAACCAACAAATAGGGACAAGTTTCTCCTGAGGGTCCCGGCGTCAAAGACATATCCGAACCCCACTCCAACCAGTCCCAGGATGAATATGGCTGTGCTGTAATCCTCAAACATAAGCAGCGACCAACCGATAAATAGAACTCCCAGTGAGGAGAGCACAACAGCATCGAACTTATCCGATGTATTCAGCATCATCAGGATGGTTGCGACCACGATGTATGCTTGGAGGAAGAGGAAGAATGGATTGCCGTTTGCGAGAAAGCCGAGCAGCGAATAGAAAAACATGAGCACACCGCCCCCTGCAAACAGCCAGTTTTTTACGGATTTTATGGGTTTCTCTGAAGGATGCTCCGGCCATGCGGCCCCAGCGATAAGTATCAATGAGCCAATGATCCCTATGATGGAGTAGTCCATGCAAAAGGATTCGCCTCTATATTTATTAAACTACGCACATACTATCTTGTTGGTGGTTTGGATGAGAAACGTCTTTCTATTGTTTATGGTGCTCCTGTGCCTTGGTGTGGGCCTAGTTTCTGCCGCAAATGATAATGCCCTTGCAGTGGGAGGTAGTGCGGCCATCACATATAAAGATAGCGAGACAAACGAAACCGTTGCAGTAGGGAATAATGTAGCCGTCACAGAAGAAGCTAACGATACAAACGATAACGCCCTTGCAGTAGGGAATAATGTAGCCGTCACAGAAGAAGCTAACGATACAAACGATAACGCCCTTGCAGTAGGGAATAATACGGCCGTCACAGAAAAAGAGAAGGAGAATGAAAATGATGATAACAATTTAGGCCCATCTGCCGTTGCTGGCGGCCATCGTATCAAAGAGAGGAACGGTGAGAAGGTAGTTGAGGTGGATGTATCCTCAGACAGTGCCGTCGTCATCTCTCAGGATGCAGTTGAGGTTTCTGATGAGGGGGTTTCAGGGCACGGCCAAGGTGCAGTTGTTGAGATAAAAAAGAAAGAGCACACTGTTGAGATTTCAAGCGCAAAATCAGGTCCGGTTGTCATATCAGTGAGTACGCCTTCAGGTGTGGTTGTTTCAGTCACCGCTGGCGAAAGTGTTGAGGTCAAGAAAGGTGAGATTTATCTCGTTAACATGACCAAGCCCGTTGAGGTGCTGCCGGATGAAGTGATTGCACCCGCAGCTGTGGAATCCGGCCTCATTACTGCAGAACTGACAAGCGAGGGTGAGAAATACAAGTACAAAATAACTGCGACAGATGGCATGTACACCTCAACAGAGCCGGTTATTGCAGTGCACGGGTCATATAAGGTGGTGCTTCCGCAGGATGAGATGATAGCGTACGTAAACGACACGATAATGGAGTACCCCACTATCGATGCGCCTATTCAGGTTGAGGTAAGGGAGAAGGAGCAGGTGCGCGAGATGCTCGTAAAGCAGAAAGGCAATCATTCGCTCATAACGGACGGCCAGGTGGAGGCAACTGTGACTGCGGAGATAGACGTGGAGAATGGTGAGATGTCCGTAGATGGAAAGAAAGTCAAGATGCTCCCTGCAACCGCATCCGCAAGGGCGTTTGAAGTGACAGGTGCAGTAGTTAAGGATATGGAACTTAAGAGCATTGAAAACAGGGCCGTCTACAAGATGAACCTCAACAAGGAGTACAAGTTCCTCTGGCTTGTCCCGGTGAACGTAGTAGTGCCCACAATGGTGGATGCTGAGGATGGCACCGTAATCTCAATTGAGCATCCTTGGTGGGCCTTCCTGAGTTCTAATGCAATCCAGCTCAAAGAAGGCGCGAGCATACAATAATTTTTCTCTTATTTTATTTTTCTGCAAGCGCCGCATCGATCGCAGGCCTGTTAAATCCGATTATTATCTTGCCATCAATATCAATCACAGGCACGCCCATCTGCCCGCTCTTACGCACCATCTCCATAGCGGCCTGCATATCATTTCCAACATCAATCTCCTCAAACTCCACGCCTCTAGAACGCAGGTACTCCGCGGCCATATGGCAGTATGGGCATGAGGATGTTCTGTAGACCTTTACGCGCACCTCTTTTTTGTTCATATGCCGTAGTGCGGCCTCGATTTTCTTTTTTCTAATCTCTTCAAGCTCCTTATCATCAATGTCTATTCTCATACTCTCACGCTTTACTGTTTATGCTGTTCATTCTTATTATACTTTATGCATAACTTAGACCATGGCAACATACATATGCACAGTATGCGGTTATGTATATGATGAAGACGAGGGGGATGAAGGGTCGATGATTGACCCCGGGACTAAATTTGATGAAATCCCCGAAGACTGGCGATGCCCCAACTGCGGGGCACCCAAATCCGCATTTGAGAAACAGTTGTGATAATTTTTGCCTTCTGGCATTTTCCATATTGTATTCTTCTTCTATTTGTGCTCATAATGAAGCCTTGAAGGCAGCGGCCCCTCTTGGCGCGAATACTTGCTGCCAGAAAAATCATCATACCCCATCTCTGTCGGTTCGCCCAGTCTCATGAACGAAATCTGCGCAATCTTCATCCCCTTGTATAGGTATACGGGGTTGGGATTGACAGATGATAACTCAAGTGTAAGTGTTGATGGCTCCCTGTGCGCCCACCCGGCATGCACAAGCCCTGCCGTCATATGTATAATAATCCCCAGCCTTCCTATAGAGGACCTTCCCTCAAGCTGGCCGGTTATTTTATTTGAGAGCCCGATCTTCTCAAGTGTGGTCCCCAGCGCGAAATCGCCGGGTTTTATTGCAAACGGCTCATTCTCAAGATTATACTCATCGAATTCCATGTTGATTTCCTTATGCGGGTCGACAATATTGCCCGTGCGCTTAGCCACAAGCATTTTCTTTCCCAACCGTATGTCTATACTGTCCGGCCCCACATTCTCCGCGATGAACGGCTCTATCTTTATGTCACTCTGCGCGATGTATCTCAATATCTCTGCATTGCTGAGCAACATCTTATAACACCCCTCCTCTTATGCATTCTATTTGCCAACTACAATATTTATGCTTTTATGTTGATTTCATTATGTGAAGAATGCACAGGCATCAATAGAACTCATAACAATCCTTGCAGTTTCCCTCCTCGTACTAGGCATAATAATGGCCGTCTCCCGCAGTACATTTGAGGATATGCAGACATCGCTCGATGCACAACTTGCCGAGAAGAGCATGCGCACGCTTGCCGGTGATGCGGAACTCGCGTACAGGAACGGCCCCGGCACTATCATCAAATCAACCCTCCACATACCCGCAACTATTGTGGCGGATGGCTCCTACTTTGATGACGGCATACTCAATCTCCATATGGAGCATAAGTACGGCGCCCGCGACCTGCCGCAACCATTCACCGTCCCCGTTGAAGGGAGGATTCCGTTCGTGCCGGGTGATTATGAAATCTACTGTGTCTCGCACGCAGGTTATGTATACATAACAGAGAGCCCATCCCTCTTCCCCACTACACACATATTGTACATGAACGAGGGAGCGGGGGAGCAGCGCCAAATACAGGTATTAATAAAAAACCCCGGCCCCGAGAAGAGTATGGTTAGTGCATCGCTTGACCCAGAGCCCACTGATTTTGACCTTAAACTAAGCTGGGCCTCAGCAACAATCGAGCCGGGTGCAGAAAAGGCCCTCCTCATAACCTCCTATTCAGAGAAACCGCTCGATTATGAGGGTCATATAAAGCTTGTGAGCACAACAGGCGAGCACGACCGGGTTTTAGTGCGGGTGAAGGTGGAATAATGCACAGGGGCCAGCTATCGTTTGATTTCATCATCTCGCTTGGCGCCATCGCAATCCTTTTCACAGCCATCCTCTCAATCGTCTATGTCCAC
>DYJQ01000013.1 GCA_020723045.1 Candidatus Micrarchaeum sp. | reverse complement strand
AGTAATGTTTCACAGCTTAGAAGCCACATCGATGAATTTGCTGACTTCGTTTACTTTATATTCTGCCATGGAATGCATGGCATCCCCAAATTGGCCATTTTTGAACTTACGTTCCAGCTTTTTCAACTCTTTCGCAGACATCTTTAGGGGGGAGCCAAGTATGAGGTATGCATAATCCTTAAGGATGGCATAACGTGGATGGCCCTCCGCAAATGCATCGAGGCTATCCCTAAGATTACCCAGCAAATATTCTCCATTGCTTTTCTTTGCCTTCCTGTTGTCCTGCTTTGCCTCCTTCCTGTTATCCTGCTTTGCCTTGCTCTCTGCTCCTATAATCTCAACATCCATAATATCGTTATATGTGCGGTTAAATTCCGCTCGCACGTGCGTCGACAACAGGACGAACGCAAATGCACCTATAATCTCATCCTTAGTTGGATTCTCTTCGTATGCAATATAGCTCATCGCAATGTCGTATACCCAAGGTGTTCCAATGAACATATCAGAGATACCCTTAATCTCATGCAGTTTCTCCTTATCCCCGCTCTTGGCAAGTTCGCCAAGCATTGGAAGCATTTCCACTATATACTTCTCTATCTTATCACGGTTTTTCAGTGCAAGCCAAACAATCTCATATACATCCCTCTTTTTTGGTATCGATTCTGCTACCAATTTCGGTTGCTTCTCCTCTTTCGGGATCACATTCTCAACCTTTCTTTCTTGTTGTGCAACCGCTGGTTTACTCTGCTCAATCAAGGCATTTTTCACCATATAACCTCCCCCAACAAGCACTGCACCCACCAATAAGTATGCACCCCATTTTTTAAATCTACTACTCTTCCGCTTTCCCTCTTGTACTGTTGATTGCATATTAATTATTATGCAGTAACCTGTTTAAATAGTTTGTTCTGCTCGTGAGTGTAGAAATAAAAAAAATAGATGTGCCTACCCGCACGTCCCTGTTTTTCCTGATAGCGCCGATGTTGTTGAGAGCTGGGTATCGCATTCTTGGGGCATCGTGTTGAACCCGCTGCATATCCAGTCCTTGTACGCCTCTGGGATGAAGTCACCGCTATACTTCTTGCTGTTTACCAGCAGTGTTGGGGATGCACTCACGCCATTCTGGCTGGTCTTTGCCACCTCGCCATCTGCAATTGCATTGAAGTTGGCCGCATATTCAGCCTCAACAGCCGTTGCATCAACACCAGCCCTTGTTGCCACCTCTTTCCAGCACGTGTCGATGTTGTTAAGTGTGCAGTTGGTGTCGGCATCGTATACATACTCCATCCACTTCTTCGCCCCGTACTTATTGAATATAATCTTCTCCCTCACATCCTGCTCAAGCTCCTTTTGGCCGTGGAGTGAGTTGTAATTGCCATTCGAGCCAGAGATGATATAGACAGGTTCAAAATCAACCTTATCGCTTAGGAGGTCCACCACATCTTTGAGCGCCTTCTCTGCAAGGTTGCCGTATGGACAGTAGCTCATAACGAAGAGCTGCACCTTAGGTTTATCGCTCTTCTCCGGCGGCTTGAGTGCCTCCTCTGCCTGCGCTTTTGCCATCGCTACCTGCCCCTTTATATCGCTGAATTTGACAGGCTGTTGAAGCAAGTACTCATAATCCTTTGTGATGTATAGCTTCTGTGGATAAACGTCATCAATCACGAAATCGAGCGCAATCAGGCCATTTTTCTCAGTATAATTTACGTACTTAACACTGTGCTTACTCCCGCTCTGCAGGAACAGCATATCCTCCCACAATGCCTTTATATCATTCACCTTTGCCGCATCCATCTCAAAGCCGCCCATTGCGCATGCGGTTGTGTCGTTTCCTGCCACAGCCGTCTGCCCACTACTGAAGACCGGGTATGCAAAATAGCCAAGCCCCAAGCCCAGTATGAGAGCGATACCGGTGGCAATGAGTACATCTTGGCTTATCTCAGCCTGTTTCTCATTATTATCCATTATCACACCTTCCCGTGGATAACTTAGAATTAGGAACAAATATAAAGCCTTCTACATTCTAACACAAAGGTATGTTTTTATCAAAGAAGGTTTCTACTCTATTTAGCGAGAGGTTTCGTGATTACACCCCTATCCAGAAGAAGGCCATTCCTCTAATTCTTGATGGGAAGGATACACTGATAATCGCACCCACAGGGTCGGGCAAGACAGAAGCGGCCATACTACCACTGCTAGATAAAATGAGTGCGAATTCTGCTCTCTCATCCGATTCACATCTACATCCGCAGCCTATCACACTATTATACATTACCCCCCTCCGCTCTCTCAATAGGGATATGGTTGAGAGGGTGCGTGTGTGGGTCCATGAGCTGGGTTATAAAGTCTCGATACGGCACGGCGATACACCGCAGGCGGAGCGCTCCTTCCAGTCAAAACACCCAGCCCACATCTTCATAACCACGCCAGAGACACTGCAAATAATGCTGTGCACCGACACTTTCAGAGGGTATTTTAAGAATCTTAGGTATGTAGTTGTGGATGAGTTGCATGAATTGATTGGGAGCAAGAGGGGGGCGCAGTTATCCCTCGGGCTGACGCGTCTCAGGCGGATTGCAGACTTCCAGACGGTTGCACTGAGTGCTACATTGGCCAATGCTAAGAGGGCCGCTGAATTCGTGCTCAAGGATGATTACGTTATTGCTAGAGATAGTGAGACAAGACCCCCGCACATAGATGTGCTGAAAGCAGAGGGCAAGGGCGAATCGGCCAAGCTGGATTTCATGTGCAATGTAGTGAAGGAAAACCTCACACACTCAAAAACACTCATATTCACCAATACAAGGTATATGGCAGAGCTGATAAGCTCGCGGTTGATTGCAGATGGCGCCTCGATAGGAGTGCATCACGGCTCGCTGAGCAGGGAAGAACGGGAGAGTGTTGAGAATGCGTTCAAGGAGAATAAGATAAGAGGGCTTGTGTGCACATCCTCGCTTGAGCTGGGGATTGATATAGGTGATGTTGACCTGGTCATACATATAAGCTCTCCCAAACAGGTAAGGAAATCAATGCAGAGGATTGGGAGGAGCGGGCACGCGTTTGGCTGGGCATCAAAGGGGATAATCATAGCGCACAACGAGTTTGATTTTCAGGAGGCGCAGGTGATTAGCGAGAGAACGAAAAAGGGCTTGCTCGAGGATGATGACATAATCTATCCATGTATGGACGTGCTCGGCCATGCAGTTGCTGGTGAGGTGCTCGTGCTCAAGAGGACAAGCGATGCGGAACTGCACGGCATATTCACGAAAAACAAGACCTACTCATCTATCTCTCTTGACGATTTCAGGCTCCTGCTCTCCGAGCTTCATCGTTACGGTATAATATTCTATGATGGCATGTATGTGAGGGGGACTGCAAGGACAAGGGAGTACTATTTCACGCGTGTGAGCACAATCCCTTCGAGTGTGAAGTATCCCATGGAGTATAAGGGGAGGACAATCAGCTATCTAGATGAGCGTTTCGTAATGTCCCTGAATGAGGGGGATGTATTCATAACAAGGGGCACACCGTGGCAGGTGCTGAGCATCGAGGCGGGAAAGGAAGGAGGAGCTATAGGTAGGGCGGGTTATATAGGGAATAAGATAGTTGTGGAGCGTTCAGCCAATTATGTATTGGCAATACCCGATTGGGAGGGCGAGCAGATTCCTGTGAAAAGAGAGATCGCGCATGAGGTTCAGAAGATGATGGTGCACGATGAAAAGCCACTCATCCACTCTTTTGCAGATATGCTCATCATCTATACTTTTCTGGGGAATGCTGCGAATAATGCACTCGCACTGGCCATTGCAAACAGGCTTACCAATCATTTTTCTGCGGAGGTGGGTGTGAAATCATCGCCGTATGCAATATTTGTGAAGCTGCCCTATCCCATAACGAGGGATGCGTTTGTAAGGGTGCTTAAGGGCACAGCAGTGGCCAACGAGATAAAATCAACACTAAACAAGAATTCAACTTTCTCATACAACTTCTCGCAATCCGCATATTATATGGGTATGAGTGATAAGCACGAGCGATACTCCCCATACTACATTGCCAAGCTTGCGCCCACGCTCGCATACAAGGAGGCCCTTGACTATTTCATGTATAGGTATTGCGATGTGCGCGCGGCGCAGGCATATCTGGATGGCATGCTCGCACATTCGATTGAGCTTATAACACTTAATGCCCTGCCACCTATTGCGCTCGAGGTCCTGGACCACATGTCGGGTTCCCAAGTCATTTTCCCGGATATACCCGAGAGCGCGGCAATGGTTTTGCTTGACCATGCGCCCAGAACGTATAAGTTCAGGTGTATGAATTGCGGCGCAGAATTTTACGGCAATGTCGAGATGCTTCCAAAAAAGTGCATCAAGTGCGGAAGTGTGCTCCTTGCGCCCATCTCTGACAGAGACAAAATCGGAAAGGATGAGATGATGAGAAGGGCCGCATTGTACAACTCATACGGAAAAAAGGCAGTGATTGCGCTTGCAACGTATGGGGTTGGCACAGATACTGCGGCCCGTATTCTTGCACGCCTCCACCCTGATGATAGGTCTCTTGCGTTGGACCTTTTGCGCGCTCGTGAGCAGTTCATCCGCACCAAGAAGTACTGGTCTAGTGAAAAGTAATGATAATTCAACCCCCTGTCGTTCTTATTAAATTTTTGAGAGAAATACTACCATGCACCTTTTCCAGAAACACGCGCCACAGAACCTTGGCGAGTTTGCCGGCAATCCAACAGTTGTGGAAGAGGTGAAACGATGGGCACTGCTTTTTGAGGCTGGCAAACTGCAGAAACCGCTTCTGGTCTATGGCCCGCCGGGTGTGGGCAAGACCGCACTTGTATATGCGCTTGCGCACGAATTGGGTTGGGAGATACTCGAATTCAACGCATCAGATACTAGGAATAAGGGCGAGGTTGAGAGGCTGATGGGCGCAGCAAGCAGTTCGATGGGCCTTTTCTCAAAGTACAAGCTCATACTCATAGATGAAGTTGATGGGTTGGAGGGGAGTGCTGATAGGGGAGGCGTATCCGCAATCGCAACGATTGCAAAGAATGCTTCACAGCCACTCATACTGCTCGCAAACGATGGCTGGAATAAGAGGATTGCACCCCTCCGTACTATATGCAAGTTCATAGAGATGAAGAAGGTCAATAAGAGGACGGTGCAGTCGGTTATTGCTAGGATAGCTAAGGAGGAGAGGATGGATATCAGTGAAGACGATATTGCAAGTATCGCAGAGAACAGTGATGGCGACCTGCGTTCGGCCATAATCGACCTGCAGGCACACCAGCCAAACTCGATGCGCGACCGCGACCAGTTGGTGTTTGAGTGCATGAAAGGCCTTTTCAAGGCTGGCACTTATCAGGAGGCCATTAATTCATTCAATGGCGCAACCCTCGACCATGACTTGATAAAGTTATGGATTGAGCAGAATATTGCGAGCGAGTATGAAAAAATCAATGAAATAGCATCCGCATATGACTGGCTTTCACGTGCAGACCTGTTTGACGGCCGGCTCATACGCCGCCAATCATGGAAGCTCCTCAAATACAGCAATGCGCTCATGCTTGCGGGTGTGGCGCTATCAAAGGATGAGCGGTACCACAAATTTGTCAAGTATGAGTTTCCTGAGTACTTAAGGATGATGAGCATGAGTGCAGAAAAACGCGGGCTTATGAAAACCCTGCGTAAAAAGATTGCGCTAAAGTGCCACGTCTCGGTTGGTGATGCTGAATCTTACTTCCTTCCTCTACAGCTTGCCGCAAAGGCTGGCCAGTCTTTGGACTTCTTTGAGTTGAGCGAGGATGAGTTGGAGTTTGTAAAAAAGTTGTAAACATGTGTGAGGTAATTCGATGCGTCCTCTTGCCGCGGATATCGTTGTGATAAGAGATGGCCGCGTGCTTCTTATTAAGCGCGCCACAGAGCCATACAAAGGGATGCTTGCACTTCCGGGAGGCCGGCTGGAGGATGGTGAGACGTTGGAACAATGTGCGGTGAGAGAGGCGGAAGAGGAAACTGGGCTCAAGGTAAGGCCAACCTCTCTTGTGGGTATTTATTCTGACCCGAAGAGGGACCCGCGTGGCACGGTTGCAGCCGCATACCTTTGTGATGCGGTAGGCGGGGTTGAGAGGCCCGGGTTTGACACTACAGATGTGCTGTGGTATCCATATGATAACATAATGGATGGGGTGCTGGCATTCGACCACAAGAGGATACTGCTCGATGCACTCGCACTGTACGCGAGGCGAGAAAAATGAATATGAGAATATTATTTGTGTTTACACCAATTCTTCTGATTACTCTTATTACCCTTTCATACTCAGAGCAGGCAACCACATTCAACCCAGTCTCAGTATCGTACTTAAAGACGAATCTCATGCGTGAGGGCACAATCTCACCCACAACAGGCTACATGTACGACCTTCAGCTGAACCTCTCAGTACCTCAAGAGACTCATTACCAGTCCATCTCGATGGACCTTCCAGAAAATTATTCACTCTACACTGCTGGCGATAATCAATTCCTCCTTATAAACGCTAATGAGCGCGCCACATCTTACACTTATAGAGTGGCGGTTGATGTTGAGACATCAAGCCGGAGCATATCCTCACTCAATGATACATATTCACTCGGAAGAGAGCTTGCTCCTTATACGAAGGAGACCAGCCATATCAAGTTCTCTGATGAGATACGCAGTATGGCAAGGAACATCACGCGCGACTACAGGGATGATATTGACAAGATTGCAGCACTCGCCGTATGGGTGAACAGCTATATTACATATGACTTTGGAGAGGTGGGCAAGAATAAAGACTCAACGCTTGTTTACACAAACCCAGTCGGTGTGTGCGTTGAATATACAAACCTCTTCCTTGCACTCTCGCGCTCGCTCGGCTATCCCTCACGCGCCGTATTGGGTTATACATATTCGCCAGAATACGGCTGGCAGATGCACTCATGGGCAGAGGTTTATGTTGGGAACGAGTGGGTGGGTGTTGACCCGACATGGCTCGAGGTGGGCTACATTGATGCGACGCACATCCCAATGTATTTCAGCGATGATACTGGGTTTGCTGAATACGCACGCGCCTACTTTACCGAGAGGGGGGCGGAGCTTGTGTGGGAGGGGCGCGGTTCCCCCGGCTCGGCCGCAGAGGAAATAAAGATAATAGATTACAGAGAGGACACCCTTCCATATGAAATAAAGATAGTGCCTGAGGACAACTTCGGCTTTGGCAGTGATGGCGCACTCTTATTAACAATCAACAGCCTGGATTACAGGATGTTTACGATGCGCATAGCCCCCTGTGCTAGTGATTCTGAAATAGTCGCTTTCGGCCAGAAAGATATAAATGTGTTCATGCACCCGGGTATGAACAATGTCATCGTGCCGTTTAAGGTTTCAGATTCACTTAACACTAACTATAACTACTTCTGTCCAGTGGTTGTGTCGCACAACTTTGGCACGGATATAGTAAACGTAAACGTGAGCGGCATGAAAGGAAATGCGGGCACGTTCAGTGCGGTTATATCTAAATTCACAGGTAAAGATGCAACGGTGCACATAAGCTCGCTCTCAAACAAGGAGCTGTTCATCGTTGAGGATCATTCTGCAAAGTCCGTAACAACCTATAAAGGGTACTCATACGACCTCTCCGTTGAGAAAGGGGAGGCGCCCATTCATAATGTCCTCATCTATAACAGCGACTATGCAAGACACATTGAATTGGATTTCAGCGGACAGCATAGCTCATCGGATAAGTATGTGCTCAACAGCCTTTACTTGGCTGAAAACATACCAGCCGACAAGAACGGCGTATTCACATCCTCTTTTAGGATAACGAGCGGGGAGCCATATACCGTCAAAATATTTATTGATGGCAATCAGGAATATTTCGAGAGGTCGCTTAATGAAAATTATGCAATTAATTACACCATAAGGCAGTTGCCAGCAGGCCGTCACAAATTCATTTTCATCATAGATTTTGGGTTTGAGGAGTATAGGTATGAATCATTCATAGAAGTGTTTGAACCCGCGATCAGTATTGAGAAATTTGAGGGCACTAATTGCACCTACATGTTTGATGTTTCTGGCCCATACGAGGCCTATGAATTTTATGCGGATGGGAATAAAGTGAATGTGCACAGCCAAACTAGGCTTGAAGCCGGCAAACATGAACTGCGCGTAGAGTGGATAGACAAGGCAGGGCATGTGCGCACATATACGGAGGCATTCGAGAGCGAGTGTGCATTCAGTGAATATATGGATGGGTTAGGTGAAAAGAGCAGTGCGCATCTATGCACAACCGCAGCCATTCTTATATCGCTCTCAGTTATATTATTTTACGTAAAATCTATTTCAAGTAGGTGAATGAGATGGAAGATGCAACAGTTGAGATCACGACAAGACACAACCCGAGGTATGTTGCGGTGCAATTCTGCTATTCTGAAAAAGGCAAGAAGCCCGTTTTGGAAGGCGGGCTCAAGGACCTGAAAGAGAGGTTAGAGGAGCAGTCATTTAGTGGAAAACTATCTGAAACCACATTCCTTGGCGATAGGGTTGTTGTTGGGCTTGGCGAGAAGGAGAAGCTGCTTGGAAGGAATATGCGCACAGCTGCGGTTTCTGCGGTTGGCCTTGTGCAGGCACTCAAGATAAAGGAGATTGAGATTGATGCGACATCTCTTGGTCAAATTCACATAAAGAACCTTGTGTATGCGCTCAAAGTGAAGTTGCACAAGAGCGGTGATTTCAAGTCCAAGAAAGGTGATGATGAAAAGGAGAAGGGCGGGTTAAAACATGTGAGTGTGCTTGTGAATGAGAAGGACGTCAATATTGCGAATGATGCGCTCATGATTGCAGAGTCTGTAAACTATGCGCGCGATATTGCCAACAACCCAGCCAACATTGCCACCCCAAAATTCATGGCCGATAAGGCGAGAGAGCTGGCGAAGAAGCACAAACTCGGCTTCAGGCTTCTTGCTAAGGAGGATATGCGAAAAATGGGGATGAACGCGCTGCTTGCAGTCTCGAGTGGCAGTGCGCAGGAGCCTATGCTCCCCATAATAGAGTATAAAGCCAAGGGCGCCAAGAAGACGATTGCAGTAATCGGGAAAGGCCTCACATTCGATAGCGGCGGCATCTCGCTCAAGCCTAGCAAAGGAATGGAGGAGATGAAGTTCGATAAGAGTGGTGCGTGCGCAGTGCTGGGTGTGATGAAGGCGGTTGCAGAGTTGAGGCCGAAGGTGAATGTGATAGGCCTGCTGCCATCTACCGAGAATATGCCGGGTGGCCGTGCGGCAAAGCCGGGAGATATCGTTAAGGCGTATAATGGAAAGACAATAGAGATTGACAATACAGATGCTGAGGGCAGGCTTGTTCTCGCGGATGTGCTCGCATATGCTGATGACAAGTACAAGCCGGATTACATCATAGATATGGCCACTCTCACGGGCGCATGCGTGGTTGCACTGGGCAACATATGCTCGGGCCTCTTGGGCAATGATGATGCATTTAATAAGCTGGTAAAGAACGCATCACTCGACAGTTTTGACGAGGTATGGGAACTCCCTCTCTGGCCGGAGTATGGCGAGCTCATGAAAGGCAAGTATGCAGACCTCAGGAATATTAGCGGGACTGGAGAGGCAGGCACGATAACAGGCGCGATGTTTCTCTCAAACTTCGTCGCAAAGGCCAAGTGGGTGCATCTTGACATTGCAGGGACGGCGTATAGGCCAAGGCCCATCCCGCCTATAGAGTTTGGGGCCAGTGGTGCCGGTGTTTCAATATGCATTGAAACGATAAAACTGCTTGAGAAAGATTAAATATTGTGGCGGTTATGAAAGACATGGATGGGCGCACTTATTCATTCCTCATCATCGGGGCCTTGTGGGGCATGGCTAGCTCGCTGGGGGGCAGCCAGCTCTTTCTCTATTTCTTGCACGCCGGCCTAAGCATGACCGATATAATATTCGCGAATGTGATTGCCTATTTCTCCCCCCTCATTTTGATGCTCCTACTCAACGGAAGGACGATTGACCTCCGCAGGACGATGATTGCTGGTGCAGTAATCTCAGCACTCGCATATATGCTGTTCGCTGGCATACCGTATTCGCGCGAGTTTTTCTTTGCAACCATTTTTCTTTTGGGCAGCTATCTCTTCCTGTTTTGGGTCCCGTTTAATGGCATGTATTTTCCGCTGTGCAAGGGGCGTGAGGCATTGATGAGCTCGGTGTACTTTGCGGTCTTTGCTGTCATGAGTGTGATAATGCCTCTGGTGGCGGGGTGGATAGCCGCATCATACGGATTTGAGGTGCTCATGCTTTGCACTGCCATTATATACTTGCTTGCGGCCATATTGATGGCGTCTCTTCCAAAAGTGTATTTTGACTATAAGCTCCCATCTTGCCTTGAAGAGCTTCGCGGATATAAATTAGTTAATTTCTTCCTTGGCCTTTACGAGGGCATAAACTGGTGCAGTGCTATAGTGGTTGCATTAATCTTCTTCCACCTGCCCCAAGAGCTGGGCCTCTTTCTTTCAGCCACTGCAATGTTCTCCATAATAGGCTCGCTGGCGGTTAGTGCACTATCTGACAAGAGCAGGAAACGGTCGCTCTACCTCAACGTGTTCAGCATCATGTTGGCCATTAGCAACATAATCTCAGTGTTTGCGAGCATGCAATTCCTCTGGTTTATCTCGAGTGCAGTGAGGTATTTTTTCACTAACCTGTTTTATCCTTTCACCACCGCGATAGTCGTTGACAGTGGCCGGGACATGCGCAAGGCGATGATAGGGCGCGAATTCGTACTGAATGCCGGCAGGGTTGTGGGGACACTCATCGTGCTTGCAGTTGCGGCGTATTACAGCATAATGGCCTCTTTTATACTCGCCGGCCTCACCCTCATCCTCTATCCGCTAACGCTCTGGTTCAAGAGAAGTGAAGTAAAGGTTGAATGATTTGCTTATGCAATGAGCGGGCAGTTGTAGGCCGCCTTTTGTTTTGGATATTTTCATACCCATTTGACGGCATTGGTCTAAGCACCCGTAAGGGCTTGCACGCTCATCACGCTGGGTAGGGAGGCCGTTTCATCTGCCGCCTACCGACGTCGTATGCGAGGGTTTTGCACCTCGCACCCCGGCGATTTCCGCTTCCGCGGAAATGTCGAGAGCCTCATCCCATATGGCAGGCACAGTATCGTTTCTGTTCCTCCCACCGCACTATTATTGCGGCCAGCACTCTGCGTGGGCGGACCTTCCTCCGGAGTACCCGGTGAGCCGTCTCCTGCCCGCTCATATGTTTTAGGCTGGTGGCACTTTTTAAACTTTAAACCACTATAGGATGACCATGGAGAAGGGGGAGGTAGGAAAAAACATAGGGGCAAGGAATGCCAAGTCTGGCCAGCCGAGTGATGAAGAGCATAGCGATAGAGACGGCAAGAAAAATGTACTCATGCTCGGCCTTGCGAGCTTTCTGAATGATTTTAGCAGTGAGATGATAATGCCAATCCTTCCGTTTTTCCTCACATCACTCGGTGCCTCCCCCGTAATAATAGGATTGGTGGGCGGTGTGCGCGATGCACTTGCGAACCTGCTCAAGTTTGTATTCGGATATTACTCTGATATGATAGGGAAAAGAATGCCTTTTGTATATGCCGGCTATGCAAACTCTGCTGTATGGAAGATTGCACTTGCATTTGCGCCATCGCCGCTGTTTGCGCTTGCGACAGTCTCTCTTGAGAGGCTTGGGAAGGGGATGCGGGATGCGCCGCGGGATGCGATGATAAGCCAGCTCATGCCCACCAAGACGGGCGCCGGGTTTGGCCTGCATCAGGCGCTTGACACTGCGGGCGCACTGCTCGGCTCGGCTGCGGTTGCACTCCTCCTGCTCTATATGAAAATTGACTACTGGCTCATAATAGCGGTTGCAGGTGCCATAGCACTGCTCTCAATAACCCCTCTCATCTTCGTAAGAGAGCCGCGCTTTGTGCAAAGGCAGAACGGGTTTGAGGTGAAGGAGATTAAGAATGCACTCTCAAAAGACCTGCTCATATTTACGGTGATTGCCTCCCTCTTTGCGCTTGCGAACTTCAGCTATATGTTCTTCATAATGAAAGTCCAGCTTACCGAGGGCCTTGTAATACCCGTACTGCTATACATACTCTTCAACATTTTCTATGCGCTTTTTGCATACCCCATCGGCAAGTATGCAGACCGTATTGGAAAGAGAGAGGTGCTCATAATGGGATATGTGCTCTTTGCCATAGTCTCACTGGGGTTTGCCATCAACACCTCCCTACCTATATTCATGATCCTGTTCATTCTTTATGGCATATCATTTGCGATGGTGAGCGCAACGCAAAGGGCATATGCTGCAGACATCTCCCCGCCAGAGTATAAGGGAGCGTCGCTTGGCATATTCCAGACGGTAACCGGCTTTATTGCGCTTCCAGCAGGCCTTATAGCAGGTTATCTATGGCAGTCATTCTCGCCACAAGCCGCATTCTATTTTGGCGTGGTGGTTGCATCCATCTCTGCAGTGCTGTTATTCGTGTTGAAGCCAAGGCCATAAAAATATCTAATTATGTTTTATAGACTCAATCAGCCTTGCGGCCTTCTCATACCCCTTCATTTTTCTTGCAATTCTTGATAGGTTGGAAATGTTTTCTCTTATTCCTTTATCCTTTATTCTTGCAACCGCTATCTCAATATTATCCTTGCTTATCCATTCCTCATCAAGCGTAATGCCGATGCCAAGCTTCTCAGCGCCAGCCGCGTTGTTTATCCTCTCTGTATAATCATTCATTGGAATGGCAATTATTGGCGTTCCCGCGCATATCGCATCCATTATGGTGGTGTGGCCACCGTGCAGTATTGCAAAAGGCGCTTGTGCGAGTGCTTCCTGCGTTTTTTCATGGCTTAGCTTTCCATCAGAAGTTATGGTCTTATATCCCATTTTTTCGATCGCCTCTCTTGCAGACTCAACGCTGGCACCGTGCACACCGCTACCGCCAACGCTTATAAGCACACAATTTGACTTCCTTGCTGGTTTTGCCAGCGATAGCGGGCCGACATAATGAAACTTGCTCTTGAGTCCAAAATATGCAATGTTCTCCCTTGCAACTGTAAATGGCGGCGCAAAATCTGGCACGATGACAAGGTCAGACATCTCAATAATGCTCATTGAGAGGACATCCGCCCCCCTTTCAACGAATGCGTGCTGTTTTGGAAATACATACGAAACCTTTGTGCAATTTGTGATGTTCGCGGTCTTGATGCTAAGCATCTTTGCCGCAATGATACCCAGCGGATATCCATCCACGACGACAACATCTGGCCTTTCACGAACCAGTATATTGCTTATCCTCTTTATAGCCACAGGCTTGAGCCGTTTGAGGTTTTCCCACAGGCTCATCTTTATGTTGACTTTGTCCTTGTCCAAGACTAGCTCGCCAATAGTGGGCAGTTCAACAGCGTTCTCGAAGCCGTTTTCGCGCACTACCTCCAGCGCACTGCCAAAGGATGATGCGGCCACCCTATGCCTCTTAGCCAGCTCTTTCATCATGAGCAGGTCCCTGTATACGTGGCCCAGCCCCATGCCATTGACCATAAAGTGTATGCGCATCGAAGTAATTTACTTCTAAACATTTATAATATGGCTTTAATCCACGTGTAGTGTGCATATTGTGCTTAGCGATCAAATCCTTTGCAATAAGCTATTGGACTCTAATTATCCATTTTATACCTTAGTATAGCAATCGCACCACCGAACGCTTTAATCTGCTCAGCGGCCTGGCTCTCAGTAGGCACGATCCTTACAACCCCTCCCCTCTCCTTGGCTTTATCGAGCAATCGTTCATAAAACTCATCCTGTCTCACGAGCGAGTCCAATATGATAAGAACCTCAATAGCACTCATCTCAACGGCCCTCTCCAACTCCGCCTTCCCGTATGCACTCAGGCCATCGCCCCTGCTTGCACTCCGCAGGAATCTCTCGATATCGCGCAGTGCAGTGTGCATGTGCTCATACTCCATCAGCTCGTGCATTTCTTCACTTTTTACCACTTCGTAAACACCGCTTCTCTCAGCGTTTGATGCATTCACGAGACGTATGCGCTTGGCAAGGCCTGCATTCTCACTCTTTATTTTTTTGAGCAAGTTCTCCTTTGTAAACCCCGGCCCTCCAAGGATGATGAGCCCCTCAATCTTTGCGAGCTCTCCAATAATCTCTGCAAAAAACTCTCCTGTGTCAACATCTTTATCCTTCTTCTTGGCGCGGTTCTCAAGCTCGAGCCAGAATTCAATCCCATACTGTTTTAGTGAGGCAAATGTTGCCATCTCATTATCAACCAGTACTATGCTCACGATTGCCCTCTTGCTGGCCTTTACAGCCTCACTTATCATGTCAAGCTCGTACTCCTTCCACCCCTTTCTTATGTGCACCTCATCGCCAACCCCCACATCAATGGTGTGGTACGCCCCGAGCGGTGCGATTTCCTCTGGCCGTATCTCCACAATCTTCCCAGTAATCCGTACACTATTTGAGTGTTTGTGCAACTCGGCCTTATCAGCATCGAGTGTTACATTAACGCTTATCCGTTCCTCTTTATTGCTCCCGCTCGGTTTGTATTTCCTTGTGCTGTGTGCTTTTACAAATGAGCCTGCCGTAACGAGTTTGTAGATGTGCCACAAGTCCTCAAACGTCTCCGGCACTATTGAAACAATACCTTCTTTGCGGTTGATTCTCGCCCTCATTGTGTATTAATTGAGAGTGCTTCTTTTATTTGTTTCCTGATTGCAACCAACCCCCCCTAAAACTTAATAAATAGCCATTTTCAGAAATATTCCGCCATGGGCTCAAAAAGAATTGCTGTTATTGACAGGAATAAGTGCACACGCGAGAAATGCGGGTACATATGCAGGGATGTATGCCCCCTCGTGAGGATGGGGGAGGATTGCATAATTATTGATGAGAAGAATTATCCTGTTATTGATGAAAACATATGCACGGGCTGTGGCATATGCCCGAAGAAGTGCCCTGCAGATGCAATTAAGATAATCAACCTTGCAGGGGAGGCCGGCGACCCTCTATTCCAATACGGTGTGAACACATTTAGGCTCTACAACTTTGCAGCACCCAAGCCAAATGCAATTACCGCCCTCGTGGGCAGGAATGGTATTGGGAAAACAACCCTCCTAGAAATCCTGTCCGGAAAGCTAATTCCTAACTTCTGCAACCTCTCCAAGACATATACGTGGGAGGATGCAATAAGAGAGGTGAAGAGTAAAGAGATAAAGAACTATTTTCATGAAATTGGTGGTAAGCACCGCATCAGCTATAAAATGCAGAATGTAGAGCTTCTTGCTAAAGTCGCACCCAATAAGACTGTTGATGCACTGCTTGATGAGTTCGACCAGCGCGGGAAGAAGGAGGAGATTGTAGAGAAACTGGCACTATCATCTTTCATAAAATCCACGCTCTCATCATTGAGCGGCGGTGAATTGCAGAAGGTTGCGATTGCAGTTGCAATGCTCAAGGATGCAGACCTGTATTTCTTTGATGAGCCCTCCATCTATCTGGATATCTATGAGAGGATGAGGGTGGCGCATGAGATCGCTAAGCTTGCCGAGGAAAAGGCTGTGCTGGTGGTTGAGCATGACCTTGCAATCCTGGACTATCTTGCACACTATGTGTATGTCCTCTACGGCGAGCCGGGTGCATACGGTATTGTGAGCAGTGTAAAGAACGCACGCAACGGTATAAACGAGTTTTTGGAGGGATACTTGAAGGATGAAAACGTGCGGTTTAGGGATAGGGAGCTTAGGTTTGAGCTGTTCTCATTGAGCGAGTCAAAAAGGCCAAAGATGTTTGAGTATGGGGGGATGAAGAAGAGGTATGCAACATTCTCGCTCGAGGCTGACGGCGGTGATGCGCGCAGGGGCGAGGTGATAGGGATTGTTGGGCCCAACGCAATAGGCAAGTCAACATTCATCAAGATGATTGCTGGGGTGGAAAAGCCGGATGATGGCGTGGCGCTAGAAGGTCTTAGTGTTTCGTACAAGCCGCAGTATCTGCAGGCCTATTTTGATGGCACGGTTGGCGAGTTTGCGCTTAAGAATAAGATAAGCCAGGAATACTTAGCGGAGTTTGAGCTTGTGCACCTGCTTCACAAGGAGGTAAAGCATCTCAGCGGCGGTGAATTGCAGAGGCTTGCGATTGCAAGTACGCTCTCAAAAGAGGCTGACATCTACCTGCTGGATGAGCCATCTGCATTCCTCGATATTGAGCAGAGGATGCGGCTCTCAACTGTGATAAAGAGAGAGATTGCCGATAAGGAAAAGGTGGCGTTTGTTGTTGACCATGATATTGTCTTTATCGATTCCATCTCGAGCAGGATAATCCAATTCACAGGAGAATCTTCAGTGCACGGCCGTGCATCCTCTCCGAGAAATAAGATGGATGCGATGAATTCATTCCTCAAGGATTTGGGTATCACCCTAAGAAGGGATGTAGAAACTATGAGGCCAAAGGTCAATAAGAAGGATTCGGTTCTTGATAGAGAGCAGAGAGAAAAAGGCAACTATTACTATTACGTTCGTGACTAAGCCCAATAAACGCGGTTCTGCCCGAGATAGATATCATATGCGATTGGCTGTCGAGTAGATGGCGGTTTACATAAAGCGGTCTAGGATGATGTGCGAGCAATAGCCGATAAATGCGCCTGCCGCGAATATGTGGGCCGGCCGGATATGAGCGTATGCTAGCAGGAGATATATCATCACTCCAACCCCTATGGCAAATTCGAGCGAGTGCATTATGCCCCTATGCCTTGGAATTAGTGCCTCGCTCAGCGGGACGGTTATTAGCGAGATGAGGAATGCCCCAACCAGTGCGATGCCCAAATTCATGTGTGCGAATACATTCAATACAACTATCGCAAGCGCAAACACTGCAATACCTGCTATTTTCCTATACGCTTGCCTTGCAACCGCCTTCTCATGGTCAAGGTCTGGGAGGAATGAGAAGGCAACAATCAGGAGGCCACATCCCAGCTTGGCCTCAAAGGGCAGTGTGAGAACTGAAACAAACACTATTGCAATGAGAGATGCAAAGAGTAAGTGCGCGAGAGCATTAGGCATAGGGAAACCTCTTTTACAGAGAGGGATGAATGAATACTCCCTACATTAGAAACCATCCTCAAGGAACCTGCCTCTTTCTTACCCATACCTTATCCGTTCTCATCCTTCCACCACTAACTATACTTTTGATGAAACAAATATAACACTATGGAAGTGCACGCTAGGCATTTACAGCAGGGCAATGACCTTAGTTTTCTTTTCGAAGGCCATATCTATCTCTGACCTGAACATCTTCTCAAGGTCTTTCAGTTTAACCCCTTCTACTTCAAACTTCATTTCACCACTCCGCCAATACAGGCAAAATTAGTTTTGTATTAGGTATATATTGCGCTTTTGGAGGCGGTTTTCCAGTGTTTCCTATCTCGTTAGGAAATGGCGCATGCACTCCAACCGCAGTCTGGGTTGGTGCAGTGCTTGCACCCACCCTCGTTTATCAACTCGCTGAGCCTGCCCATTGCAAGGCACTGCGGGCAGTATTTGCTCATATCAGAATTCTTTAACCCCTGTACGGGTGCCATATGATTAGCGTTTTGTACTGGGATTGTTATCTCCCCATTGTTTGTTGCAACAGCAGTCTCGAGGACTGCGCCATGGGTTGATAGGCTCATCTGCACAATACTGGTCTCAACAACGCTTTTTGGGAGTGCATCTGGGCCACTGCCTGCCTTCTCATCAATTTTTACTGCCACAGCCTGCTGGCTCTTCTGCGTAATCGCCCTACCCATATCGATTTTTATGTAATCATTAAGGTATGGCTTCCCCCCCATAACCGTTGCGAGTATTTCCGAGGTATACTCGCTTATCCCGGGTTTGAATTCCTTCTTCTTCACCTCTGCGTTTATATTGAGCACCTGTTTGCTCTTTGACTTATCCCTGTATATAGTGATCCCTTTACAGCCAAGCTCGTGCGCGATTAGGTAGGCCTGCTCGATATCCTCTACCGTTACATCTGAGGGCATGTTGATGGTCTTGCTGATGCTGTCAGTTATCCACATCTGCATCGATGCCTGTGCCATTATGTGGTCCGCCCAGTGTATATCCATCGATGTAACGAATACATTCTTCATCTCTTCTGGAATCTCCTCATCAATACCCTGTAGGCTTCCGTAATTTTCCACGATCTTCTTGATGAGCTCATTCGAGTACTTCCCAGTTTTTTTGAGTTCCTCTTCAAATATCTCGTTGGTGTAATAAAACGAGCCCACTGAGACGCGCTTTTCGAATGCGAGCGAGAACACAGGCTCAATGCCAGTGGTTGCATCCGCAATCATCCCAATCGAGCCGGTCGGCGGGGCGGTGGTAACCATTATGTTCCTCAGCCCATTCATCTTTATCTTTCCTACGAGTGCGTCCCAGTCGCATGTCCACTCCTCTTTGTGGTAGAACCCATCGATGGGCAGCTCGCCCTTTTTGTAATCCGTCATCTCGTAAATGGGGGCTGTACCGCGCACGACAGCAATATCCGCGGACTGCTCAAACGCGCTGTAAGTGAGGTGCTCTGCAATCTTTTTCATGAATGCAAAACCCTCCTTGCTGTTGTACCTCTTCTTGAGCATGAATAGGGCGTTTGCAACACCCATAACACCTACACCTATCCTCCTGCTCTTCTTTGTGGCTACATCTATCTCCTCTAAGGGATACTTGTTTATGCATATGATATTGTCAAGGATGCGCGCCACAAACTTCGTAACATTATGGAACCGCTCCCAGTCAAATTCGTATTCTCCCGTTTCGGTCTTGACCACAAAATTGCCCACGTTTACGCTTGCAAGGTTGCAGGACTCGTATGGATAGAGCGGCTCCTCACCACACGGGTTTGTAACCTTCACCTCGCCCCTAAAGCTTTTCATCACATTCCTACTGTTTGTGACATCGAAGAACAGCACGCCGGGGTCTGCAGTTGCCCATGCATTGTATGCTATAAGGTTGAACAGCTTTCTGGCGTCAACCCGTCTTACTATCTTGCCATTCTTTGGGTCCTTTAATGGATATTCATCACCCTTCTCAAGATATTCCCAGAAATCTGTGTTTATGCCCACAGAGATGTTGAAATTCTCAAGCACCCCCTCCTTTTGCTTTGAGGTTATGAACTTCTCTATGTCAGGGTGCCAAACTTCGAGGATGCCCATATTGGCCGCCCTCCTTACCCCACCCTGTTTTATTACATCGGAGATTGCATCGATCATCCTCATGAATGAGATGGGGCCACTTGCCACGCCCGTTGTTGACGCTACCATATCCCCCTCGGGCCTTATCTTGCTGAAGTTTACACCTGTACCCCCACCGCTCTTGTGCACCATTGCACAGTCCCTTGCCAGTTTCATGATGGATTCCATGTTGTCCTCAACATCGAGCGTGAAGCATGCGGAGAGCATGCCCAATTTCCTCCCAGCGTTGACAAGTGTGGGTGTGTTGGGCAGGAAATCCCTATGGGTCATTAAATCAAATGCCCTCTGTGCAACACCCGCTGCTTCCTTAAACTCCCCTCTCTCGAGCATCTCCAGTATTCTCCCAAACGACACTTTCATGCGGCCTTCATATGCTAGCTCTCTGTAGAGTGCCATCATCCTATCAAAATGCCACTTGTTTATTGGCCAGCTGTTGAGCGTGTATTTTCTATCGTATTCATTGAGCGTGCTGACATATCCTCCAAGCTCAATGTCCGCATCCTCCTTTCTAACAGCAAATACGGGTTCCTTGGAATAAACCTTATTATCATAGAATATCTCGGGGAGGGACATCGCGAGCGCAACGCGCTGGAACATCTCCTTTGGCGATTCGGTAGGCATGCCCTTTTCATCCTTAATGAGGTAGCGCGCCGCCAGCAGCCGCAGCGCATTCACGGAAAACCTCTTGTCAACTTCGTCCAGCTCGCTCTTGTTGAGCACCTTCTTCTTCTCTTCCCTTATCTCAGCCTTCTT
>DYJQ01000052.1:1208-3120 GCA_020723045.1 Candidatus Micrarchaeum sp. | reverse complement strand
AAGCGTGAGCAATCACGCTTAATGATCCGTCGTATGAGGATTTCTACAGAGCCATTATACTCGAAAGCCTTATAATCAAAACATCATCAAAAACGATGAGTATTCCCCCTGCGCTCGTAGGTATACTACATACTTGCAATATCTCCAGATAATTATGCAGTATCTTTCTCATGACGTCCTTAACCTTAAACATCCTCTCATCTCTTATGTTCCTTCCCGTACTTCACGACCTCAAACTGCACATGACCGCAATATATTCCCGCATTTTCACACACCCAACCCCAGCTTCTCCCTTACTTCTGGCATTATCTTCTCTATTGACCAAGGCGGGTCAAACGTCACTTCAACATCCACACTTTTTACTCCTTCAATCCTCTCAACAGCTACTCTCACATTATCGATGATGAGCGGGCCAAGCGGGCACATAGGTGTTGTGAGCGTCATGATGATTTTGACACTGCCATCCTTCACTTCAACACCGTATACCAGACCCAAATCCACTATATTGACCGAGACCTCGGGGTCGATTACTGTCCTGAGGGCCGCAAGCACCATCTCTTTGGTGATATTTTTCGCAACCATATGTAAAGACCTCTGTATAGGAATGTTCAGATTTTTTGAGGAGATAACGCAGGGGGCTGGTAGAAATCAAAATTATCCGGAGCATCAATGATTATGTCTATATCGTTAAAATGCCCTCCCCTTACGAAACTGCCAATCTTATTGAGGATGATTTCTTTTTTGCGGGCCATGCTAGAATATTTGAGTCTAATCTTAAAAACATGTTCTATCCTAACAACCCTTCAACAACCGTCTTTCCCACGGGGTTGGGCAGTATGCGTTTCTTTGCACTCATAAACCTCTTTTTCCTCCCCTCACTCCCCACCAACCTATCCAACACAATCGCAAGGGCCGCAACTTCTGAGTGGGGCTGGTTTCCCACAGCAATGTTATAATCAACCATTTTGTAAACATCAAACGGCACTTTCGGCCCACCCACTATTATTAGCATATCCCTTTCCTTGCACTTTTCCATTATCTCCTCTTTTTTATCATCAATATCCTCGCCATACATCGTCAGGTGTATCGCCACACCATTCTTTTTCTTCCAACCCTCAATAACCCTCTTCCAATTCTTCGCATACTCAATCCCAAACCCACCGCCAAACTCTGTGCATACCTTCTCAATACTCTCTATCACACCATCATCCCTCTCTCCAGAAATTATGATTGAGTCTGCACCGAATGCCCGCGCGGTGAGTGCAACGTGTGTTGTCACTCGCTGGTCCCTTATTACCCTGTGTCCCAAACGCAATACTGTGATCATGTAAAAAAGTTTTACCGCCAAACTATTAAAGCATGACAAAAATCCGCTATGAGAAAGCGCCAGATGTAGAGCGTATGCTATTCTCTCTAGCGGAGAGGTTCAGAGAGGACCTTCCACACATAAACCAGTTCAGGGTGCTGTGCGTGCGCTCGTATGGGAGCAGTGCAAGGGCCTACGCGCGCATATGGAGCATGCCACAGGCATGGCAGGTGGCCCTTGACATCAATGCATTCTATGTTCTTGAAGTCCTTCACGAGCATTTTGACAAGCTACCGGAAGCCAAAAAGGAAAGGACACTACTCCACGAATTGCTGCACATTCCCAAGACGTTCAGCGGCGCGCTCCTACCCCACGTATACGGAAAGGATGGAAGGCACATAGAAGAGCGGGTGGATAAAATATACAATAAACGAATTTGAGTGTTACTCCACTACCGCTGCTGCTGCTGCAGTATCTGCAATCTTTCTTGTATGTTTCTCCCCGTACTTATAATCTCCGCCTCTTTATTTTCTAGGTCTCTGATCTCATTAATTATCTTTATAGCTTCCTCCCCATACTCTTTTCTAATGCTTTCATAAAAATTCT
>DYJQ01000052.1:0-1108 GCA_020723045.1 Candidatus Micrarchaeum sp. | reverse complement strand
ATCTATCTCTTGTGGTGTTGCTACTTTCATAAAGATGTCCATCGGGTCGTTTTTTATTAAGATGTCTGCCTGCTTATCATTAACATTCAGCTGTTTTTTCACACGTTCCTTAAACTCACTTGTAGTGGCAGCATATGTCTCCGCATTTTGTGAGAGAATGTTGTAAGTGTCTTTGGCTAATGAGTTTGACTTTGAAAGTGAGTTTGACTTTGAAAGTGATTTAAGAAGCTCTATCCCCGCAACGTCCTTTGCGGTGGATGGGTCGAGCTTCTCAAGCAGCTCCCCACTTACTTTAACCATCTGAATCTTCTCTATTGAACCCAGCTCCATGATAGCAGGATCCATCCCAACTTTCTTCAAAATATCCTTCTGATCTTCAGTCAAATCTTTGGGGGATGCAAGTGCCGTCTCAAATGCTTCGTTGAGTTTTATATAATCCACTCCACTGTTCTTCAATATCTCCTTTTGATTTTCAGTCAACTTGTCGGGGGATATAAACGCCGTATTACATGCTTCGTTTCGTTGCTCATTTCTGTCTGCCATTTTTTCAGCAAGCTCTTTGGTATCATATTTATCCACTTCTTCTTTGCTGAGACCTAGCGCTGTACCACAGTATTCTTTAAACTCCTCCTTTCCCATTACGTCCGCAACCTTTTCTATATGTTCTGCATCAGTGCCCCTCAGCAGTACCATTTCTTTGTCTTTTTCATCAAATGTATAATAATTTGAAAATTGAATTATCTGCGTCTTAATTTGAATTATCTGCGTCTTTGCAATGGCACCCTTGATTTCTTCAATACCCTCTTTATTCACTGTTCCATCCTTGACCATTTTTTCCTTGAGCTCTTCTGCACTTTTTACGCCCATAGATGCCATAAGTATGGGATTAGATAATAGAGCCTCTGCAACCTTACTTGCGCTTTCCTTATCTTTTACACAGTTCAGAAGATTAATTGGGTCCACTTGTGATGGGATCGGGGATTTCCCGCTATTTTTACTAGCATCTCCTCCACCAATGAGCCGTAGGTATGCTTCTATTGCATCTTTTTTGCTTACCTCTTTTTTATCGCCGTTTTCATCTGTATAAACAATAACTGCTGGCAACTTT
>DYJQ01000012.1:19198-20493 GCA_020723045.1 Candidatus Micrarchaeum sp. | reverse complement strand
TAGTAGACCCCACTTAGGTTTACCACCTTATTTTGATAAGTGCTTGAATTTGACAGGTTAACACATGGTCCTTGTTGTGTTATATAACCAGAGGTGTTCCCAGAGCTATTAGAATAGTTTATTGTCCAGTTTGTTGGATAGCCAGTGAAGTTATTTATTATCGCATTATAGACATCAATCCTTGTGTAGTTTGCCCCGTTGTATTCAATCAATCTACCAGTTGTTTTGAAGCGCCATTCTGCATCAAGTGGGGCGAGCGTTGGCTCACTCTGCAAAAGCAGTGCCACAGCGCCTGAGAGGTGCGCTGCGCTTATGGAGGTGCCTGATTTTGCCACGCCGTTTATGATTACGTTTTCTCCAGGTGCAAGCAGGTCAACCATGCCGTTGACGTTTGAGAAGGATGATAATGTATCATCTTTTGCTGTTGATGCAACTGCAGTAACATTAGAGCCGCAAGCAGGCACTTTAATAGAAGCAGAACCATCATTACCACTTGAAGCTGAGACAAGCATACCATCTCTAACAGCATCATTTGCAGCTGCTGCAACTGGTTCATTATTGCAATACTCTGTGTATGCACCACCGCCAAAACTCATCGATATTACACTAATATTATACTGTGCCGCATGATCCCTGCAGTAGTCTATGCCTGCAATTATATCAGAAGAATACCCATAGCCATTATTATCGAGAACCTTTACAGCAATAACCATTGCATTAGGTGCAATTGCATGTATAACAGATGCCATATCAGTGCCATGTCCGTTATCATCCTGTGCATCTGAATCATTGTTCACAAAGTCATACCCTGAAATCACGTATGGCTCAAGCGTGTTTGCCCCCGTATCAAGCAGGCAGACACCAACCCCTTCACCAGTAATATTGAGCTCTTGCTGTGCCCTATTAGCCTCTATAAGTGGTATCGTATCTGACAGTGATGCACTCATCAAGTTATCCTCATATATCTCCTCAACACCCAGTTCTGCCAGCGTCTCGAGCATGCCCCTGTCAATATAAAGGACTTCCATCCCCCGCTTCTCAATGGATTTCAGCGCCTTTATCCCTTTCTCATTAAGATTGACTTTCCTTCCGCTCTTCAGGATGGCTCTTACACTCTCATTATTCTCGAGCCTTTTTATCACATCACTTGCAACTAGAACCTGCTGTCCTCCTCTCATGAACTTCAGGCTCTCAAAATAGTTCCCCGCTTGTGATTTGCTGTACAGTATTCCATTTTCATAAAAGAAAGTTGTATTCTCAGTCAAGTTTGCCGCATCAGAGATATTCACATAAAC
>DYJQ01000012.1:13623-19098 GCA_020723045.1 Candidatus Micrarchaeum sp. | reverse complement strand
TAATCCTCTGTTGCATTTGATACATTTGTGTAGTTTACAACCGCAGAAATGTCTTCATACACCCCGTAATCTTCTGTTGTACTTGATACGTTTGAGGAGTTCATTAGTGTTTGCTTATTATCCGTTTCATTTAGGCTGCTGATGTTATTGTTACTGCCCCCATAATCTGTTTCATTGAGTGTACTGTTGCCGAGCACATCCGTACTGAGGAAAATTCCAGATAATGGCAATCTTAGCAGTCCCACATCTAATAATATGAACAACAAGAAGACGAATACTGCCAACTTTGGTTTTTGGAACATAAATATGCGTTGATGATTTCTGGAAGAAAATATAAAAGCATCTTTGGGTGGTGTTTGAAGAAAATAAAAAAAATGTCCAAACCACCTTCCATGCAAAAATCATATAAATACTACCTATGCTTAAGTTATGGTGTGGATTGGTGGCGATTATGGAAGAGCATGCATTGAACCGGTTTGAAATCGCAAGGATAATAGGCGCACGCGCGCTACAACTCTCGCTCGGCGCCCCGCCGATGATTGAGATAAAGAAAGGCATACTTGACCCGATTGAGCTGGCAAAGGAGGAGTTCAAACAGGATGCAATACCTTTGTTAGTTCTGAGGCAATAACTCTATTTTTATGTTCGATAGGTGAAGGCCTAAAGCTCTGTTTTGGGATGGAAGGCTATTCTGA
Source organism: Candidatus Micrarchaeum sp. (assembly GCA_020723045.1). GTDB lineage: Archaea > Micrarchaeota > Micrarchaeia > CAILAH01 > CAILAH01 > DYJQ01. Next base: position 18,403 of record DYJQ01000012.1, on the reverse strand, counting down.
ATCAATCAGTGCATTATAGCTTGTTTTTCTCGTGCAATAATCTGTGTGCAGTTTGATAGCCCTTTAGCCCATACGTTTAAATTATTATTCATTAAGTTCTGCTCATGGACGCTATAGACCTTCTAAAGGAAATGGTGCGCGTGAACACTGTGGACTCGCGCAATGGAGACAGAATAATTAAGCTCGTGCTGGGTTATCTTGCGAAAGAGGGAGGAGCATTTACCCACGAACGCGTCTCAATAGATGGTGTGAAGAACCTCATTGTATACACTGGGAAAAAGGGCCCTGCGTTTGTGCTCAACGGCCATTATGACGTGGTCCCAGCTACGCGCGATGGTTGGGCTACCAATCCATTCGAGCCCGTTGAACGGGGCGGGTTCATTTACGGGAGGGGCACCACTGATATGAAAAGCGGTCTTGCCGCACAGGTCTCGGCATTCGCACGCTACTCAAGAAACCCGCGCGGTAGGGCAATACTGATGGTGGTGGGCGATGAGGAAAAGGGCGGGTTCAGAGGTACTGGCCCGCTAGTTGAAAGGCTGGCCAATAAGGAGAAAATAGCACGCCTGCTCATTGCCGAACCGACATCACAGAACGTGCTCGGCGACATCTCAAAGAAGGGGTGCCGTGGCGTGCTCTGGCTGAATGTCGCTATTAAGGGCGTGCCCGGCCATGCATCGCGGCCGCTTCAGGCTAAGAACCCCATTGAAGCCGCGGCTGGGCTCATAACATACCTCCGCACGGCTAAATTTCCGGAGAAGAGTAATATGGTGCCCACAACTGCTATTACAACCTATGTGCACTCTGATAGTGGTGCTACAAACGTCATTCCTGAACTGGCAGAGCTGAATATTGATGTGCGGTATAATCACGGCACAAAACCGGCTAATGTAGTAAAGATGATTGAGCGTTTCATTGCCAAGACCGGATGCAGGGCCACCGTGAAAATCCTGGAAGACAGCCCCTATTTCATAAATAAAGACAAGGGGTTTGAGAGGATTGTTGCAAAAGTGGTGAAGAGGCACACGGGCAGGAGGATAAAGTTCACTACTGTAGGCGGCAGTTCTGATGCGCGTTTTTTCTCTTACAAAGGGATACCTGTGCTCGAATTCGGCACACGGATGGAGGGGATGCACGGCAACAACGAACGCGTCTCAATTGATGATGTGAGAACGCTTGAAAGGATAATATATGATGTGATGACTTCAGAAAGGGCTCGATGATCCTTCGATTTGAGGGTTTCGTGTATTTAAGCTTTAAATTTTAAGCGGGAGTAATCACTTTAGCGGTCCGAGGGAAGAGGATTTCTAAGCCCTAAAAATCGAAATGTTTTTTAAGGGGTACTTATCAAAATGTAGAAACATAGCAGTGATTGATATGAACAGATATGCATTTCTCTCTATGATTGTGCTCGCGCTTGCACTCACCTTTGTTGGTGCAGGGGCGCAATACATTTATACGCCATCCGTTAATCCAGAACAGTTACAGCAAGCGGATGGGGTTGCAGATACCTCTACCCATCCTGAAATTCCTAATATTGAACGTTTAAGCGGGGTGGACTATGACTTTGACGATTACCGCCCGCAAGTAGACTTATGTAAAATCTCCATAACCCCGGATAGCGCATACGTACTGCCGGGCGGCCATGCAAAGTTCCGCTCGGGTGTTTCCGGTGTTGAGTGGAGTGCCAAGTACGGCGTGATAGAGGAAAGGGACGGGTATGCATACTACACAGCCCCCACTGCGCTGGGTAGCAGTGTGCTTATTGATCATGTGACTGCAAGCAAGGGGATTTGTAGTGATAGTGCAAAAATTACAATAGAGGCGGATGCGCCCGCAAGTATTGAAGCCAATATGCCCTCGCGCATTAGAGAGGGGACGCAGGCAAGCATCTACGCTCTATTGAAAGATGTGTACGGCAATCCAGTCTCAGGCAAGCGCGTGAAGATTTCACTCTCTGCGGATTCGGGCGTGCCGGATGCATCGCTCGATGCAGGCAATGATGAGGGCCTAATAGTCTATGCAGTAAGCGATAGTGACGGGAAGGCAAGTGCGATGCTGATTGCAGGCGACACACCCGCAAATTACACAATTACTGTATCATACACTAACCTGACCGACACAGCCGCCATTGCGGTTTATGCAGATGATGGCGAAGATGCCGGCAACAATAACAACACCAACAACACTTCACACACACCCGCGAGCATTGACCTATACACGCCAGCGCGCATTAGTAACGGAACGCGTGCAAGCATTTATGCTCTACTGAAAGATGCGAATGGCAACCCCGTATCTGACAAACGCGTGAGGATCACACTCTCTGCACTTTCGCGTGGAGGAGATGCATCACTCGATGCAGGTAATGATGAGGGCCTAATAGTCTATGCAGTAAGCGATAGTGACGGGAAGGCAAGTGCGATGCTGATTGCAGGCAACACACCAGCAAACTACATCATTACGGCATCTTACGGTACTTTGACCGACTCAGCCGCCGTAGAGGTTTATGCAGGCGGTAGCAACGACACTGCAAATAACACTAGTGACACCAACAACACAAATAACACAGACAACAGCAGTAACAACGCTTCACATACTAGTTCAGGAGGGGGCTCAAGCGGGAGCGGTGGGTCTACCAGCAGTGGCGGTGTGTATGTAGTTGGTGTTAATAGAGTAAACGAAAGCGAAACACCAGAAGAAGTGGCAAATGAGACTGTTGTTTCTCCAGCAGTTGCAACCTCTGCCTCTCCTTCGCACATAAAGGTTACCTACTACAAGAGGGTCTATACTGGCGGAGTGATAAAGCTCACGCTTGTTAGTGACGACGGTTCGCCAGTTGTCGGCAGGGGAGTGGTTGTGAGGGATCCTTCCGGGACCGAGAAGAGGTATGAAACAAGTGGCAGAGGGATTGTTGAGATCCCTGCTGATGAGGAGGGAACCTATACAATAGAAATAGAGGGCACGGACGGTGTGATAAAGGTCAAATCCATCCCAAAGCCGGTGGTAAAGGAAGAGGAGGAGACGGGTAAGACCACAGAGACGTTCGACATTGTCGCCGCAATGACTGGGGGCAATCCCTCTATATTCCCGGCTGTTGCAGTAGTTGTTGTTCTTTTGGTTTTGATAGTTGGTGCAGGTGTGTATTTCCTCCTGCACAAGGATATAGGTGAATGATATGAAAGGAATGACAAATACAATGGAAATAAATATAGAAAAAAATGGCAATGAGGCTAAGAAAAGAAAGAGTGCTGCTGCATTCAACCGCATGTTTAACGCCGTTAAACGTGCTGCGCTGCCGGTAGTGTGTACACTTGCTATTACGCTCGCTTCCTGTGGCGGTGATGAAAAGCCTGTAATATCATCCCCCGACCAAGGGTATGCGGATGCAGTTGAAGTGGCAGATGTTGGCACACAACAGTGCCAGTTCAGATGGTATGCTGTGCTTAAGGTTGATGGCGAGATGAAGGTTGTTGAGTATGGCAATAAGGTCAAGGTTGGCAGCAAGGAATATACTGTGAAGGACACTGAAAACGATGGCCCTATACTCCAGAAAGGCGATGAGATCTACGTAATAAGTACAGATACACCTGTAAACGGAAAGAGCGTCTCATACCTAGGTGAAGGCACGAGGCAGATTGACAGCGTTTTCATGCAGGTTGAATATGCAGATGGTGAAGTCTCAAAGGATTTCAAGACCCTTCTAACAGTGGGTGATTCAGACAAAATCTCTGTTGACAAAACACAGTATGTTGAGTCCAAACTGCACGATGTAATAAAGACGGATAAGGGGCTTGAATATGCAGTTCTCTCAGTAAAGCTGTTCGTGAAGAGTACGGAAGGGAGCGATACATACATCGCCTCAAAGACTCTTGAAAACATAACAGTCCCGATAGACAGTGCAGTACCCGTAGTGCTTGATGAGACAACCGGCCTTGTCATGAACCTTGACACGCTCGCAAGCGGCACATCAGATGCAAAGATGGTGCTCAGCGTGAATGGCGAGGAGGTAAAGCTGGGCAAGGACGGCGTATGGGAGGGTAAGATTGGCGAGACGAAGGTGGAACTCAAAGGCAAGGGTGTGCTCCATTCGCCAGATTTCCCAAGCGGCTCTCTCCAAATAACCGTCCCAGACAATAATGAGGTGGTGCTGACCGCGCTCATGAAAGGCGAGGTCTTGCGCATCGACCTGGGCGATGATGGGATGCTGCGCATTGAGCTCACGGGCAGCGAGCCGAACTGCAAAAGCGAGTAAATTTTCTTTTATAAGTTTTTTTTGAGTAACTAAACCATGAAAGTGAAGCTTTTCCAGAGGCCAGTCTCGCTAATAACTGCTTTCGGCGAGAAGGTGCGTGTTACCCCTGGGGTTCTCTCACACTTCTCATCAGCGCTCTATAACAAAAGCATCAATCTCTATGCGGTTTCGAGTGGCGAGGAGTCCGTAACGTTCGTAGTTGATTATGATGATGAGGAGAAGTCATTCAGCATTCTCAAGGACGCAATAAAGAATGGCCCGAGTGCATTTAACGAGCTTGTTCTCAGGGGTAACAAGAGCGTGATTACGATTGATGCCACCGAGCTGGCTGACACGCCGGGTGTTGCCTATGCATCAATATCCGGTCTTGCACGCGAGAGGATAAACATAATCGAGATGTTCTCCAGTTATGGCAACATAACAATAGTTCTCGAGCAGAATGATAGAAAGAGGGCCTATGATTTGATAGTGGAATCCCTCAAGGCCACGTTCAAGGAGTATTTGGTTGATTAAGTTAAACGGGCCATA
>DYJQ01000012.1:0-13523 GCA_020723045.1 Candidatus Micrarchaeum sp. | reverse complement strand
ATCCCTCAAGGCCACGTTCAAGGAGTATTTGGTTGATTAAGTTAAACGGGCCATATCTTTATGGTATATACGGTGAGATGAATATTACACTATCTCCCCTGAGAAGCATTGTGCCCAGCTTTCTCTTCACTTCTCCGTTCTCGAGCTGTTCTGTATTCTCGAGCACAAGGTTCATATGAATATCATATGCAGTCATCCTTCCCCTAATTTCAATCCCTCCCTTTATCCGGATTATCACATCTTTGTTAAGGGAGCTATTGAGAACATCAAATGGTCTTTTTGCTTCCATCTTTACACCTTCAAACAAACAACTTAGTATTTGAGTTACAAAAATTTAAAAAGAAAATTAGAAAAAATCTCCTCCTAGAGATCTCCTAACTTAGGAAAAATTCTACTTCTTCTTCTTCTTCTTTGTTGCTTTCTTTTTTGCCATAAAAAGTATTCAGCACTTAATTATAAAAATATATTCTCAACTTTTGTGCAATTTTCTGTAATGATACAGTGTTCTGAGTGGAACGTTTCTTTCATTACTGATTCTCTTTAAGTTTTTCCCGCGCCGTGCCGCGCGCAAGACCGATGAGCCGTACTTTCTTTTCCTTCCGCGTTTGCGCATCCCTGTTATCCTCACGGCAACCCCAGTCTTTCTTATCGCATCAATCGCTTTTGCTGGCAGTGTGCGTGCGATGGGGGCAGTCATAACAATGTTTTTTACTGATGTCAATTTTAGCAGGAGGTAAAGAATACTTTTACCAACCTTCCTTTTTATTGAAAAATTTTCCGCATCTTTATTAGACTCGATAATTTTGAGCACTTGTTCATTATTCCCCTTCAACTCTATGCATTCATTTTTTGAGGTGCTCAAGGAACTTCTCACCCCTCCCTTTGCCATTCTCAAAATATGCCTTAACTATATCATACTCCTGTTGCAGTGAGCTGAACTCAACACCGAAAATGTCACTCAGTTTTTCCTTTCCCTGAAAATATGCAAAGAGCGCAAGGCCAGCCTCCTTACCACTCAATCCCATTGCTTCTTCCATCTCTATCTTTTTCAGCACCATCTCATATGCGCGGACGAGCCCAACAAGCCCTGCCTTCTCGACTATTGGCTTTATCAGCTGGATATCATCATCAAATGCAAACACACCCATTCTCCTCCGTGTATCCCTGCTGGTTATCATAATAAGCCGGACTATATCCACAGCAGCCTTTCCATAAGCATCTTTTATGTACTCCCAGTATCTCTTATTCATTGCCTCATTGAGCTTGAGGCTGAGCTCATCATCAAGATAAGGCCCTGTTGGTGCAAAGTATACCAGCCCCTCGCGCTCAAGCTCATCAATCACTGGCCCGTTAGATTCAGCAAGCACATCAACTCTCATCAACTCGCTGAAGCCGTGCTTCCTAAGTATGCTGGCGTATTTATTCAGCTTTTCATCATCCACCAACACATTCCTCTTTTCTGAGGCCGCGCTTATCGCATAAGCGCATGCAAGCACCTTTCTATATGCCTTTGATGTAAGTATACTTCTGTGCTTTGTTATGATCTTTGTCTTTACGATCTCCGCATCATTGCCGTACAGGCTGCTGACATAATCATCAACATCCTTTATTCCATAGAGCTGCAGGCGTTCGTACCGTACACCCTCATCTGATGGTATTGCAACGTTGAGCGAGATACCCAGCTGTTCTAACTCACCACTGAGCAGTTCATAAACATCAAAATACATCCGCGCAGCAAGTGGGCCAAACCTTGCAATCCGCCCCACAACATTTCCGTCATATGGCAAGTGCCGGTATGCGTGTGTGAGCGCGCCGCTCCTAAAATGCAGCATGGCAATCTTATAGCTGGCCATTGCATAATCAAGCTGTTTTATTATGCTCTTCTTGATATAGGCAACATAGTGCATCTCTCTGAGCTGTTTTCTTATTTCCCTAAGCTGCTCTTTGGATAGGTCCTCAGGCAGCTGCACAGTGCCCGGCACAAATGACTTGTTGAACCCCATCTGCACTAGTTTTTCCCTCATCTCCGCTATCTCATCAATCTTTGTTTGGCAGTCATCCTCGCCGGAGGGCAATTCATAGTTTGCGAGAATGTCGCTTACTCTTTTGATTTCAGATGGAGTCGAGAACATATGGAACACTACTTTATGCGATGGGGGGTATATATATTTTTTAATGAGCCTTGGGCGGTACAAATCATCTTATCCAAGCATCATTTTTCCCATATACGTCCTGAGCTGTCTCTTTGCACTATCCTCCACTTCCGCCGTATACCCTCCTTTCAACTCTCTCCATAGAAAGTAGAGCGATGTGGCCCTTACTGGGAAGAAAAGGAAACTCTCCAAGAATATTGCTGCGAGCAACGAGATGGTAAGGAAGGGGTGGGCCATGTAAAGGAATTTCATGAATGTGAACATATCCCATATTAACACGCACAGAAGACCGAATATGAACGTCTGAGCCTTATATTTCATTGCCACTCTATACGAGTTTCTGACTGCATCGCGCACACGCGCGCCCCCAACCAGTACTTCATACTCAACATACTGAAATACAGGTTCGAACAGCGCGAGCAGTGTAAAGCCGAGCAGGAGCGAGACTGGTATGGGAAGGAGCTGCACGGTGAGCATCTTCTCTATTGTGAGACGGCCCGTGCTGGTTATCCTCTGCGTTATAACATCCCCGCCAAATACCAAGAATATGATGAATGGCGCAAAAACGATGAGTGTGAGCGCCACCCTAAACACAATGATCTTTAAAAGGCCCTTTAAACTTCCCCTCAGCGACTCTACTATATCATCATTTTTCCCGCCCACTATATTGTTTGTGAGGTAGACGAGGGCCGCAAATGGCACGATCACGAAAGAGCTCAGCACAACTGATAGGATATGCTTTCCCAGTATTCCCAGATAGAGGTTGCAGAACAGCAGCTCCACAACGTAGTTCCCGTTGACGCATGCGGCCTCTCTGAACATATCGAGCGTGTACCAGCTTATGCTGTATGTGAGTGCGGCAACGAAGAATAGGATGGAAAATGGCAGTATGCTCGGCAGGTTCGCGTTTACGAAGTTCAGCCCGTTCTGCAATGACCTATCGAGCACGGCCATCTTCCCCGCAATCATGGATATGGTTTAAATGAGAAAGCTTTAATTGTTTGGTTGCTGAAATGACCGATATGGATTACCGGTGTGTAATTGAGATGAGGCCGAAGAGTCCGAAAGCGGTATATACTGCGCTTAGGAGTGATGAGGCGTATGAGCGCAGCAGTGCAACCATCTCTCTTACAGGAAAAAAGGTTTTTATTAAGATACGTGCTAAGGATATCACAGCACTCCGCGCATCTGTGAATGATTACCTGAGGCAGGTTAGGGTGTGTGAGGCCGCACTGTTAGTATGAGTGGAATGAGTTCGGTGTGTGTTTGATGGTGATATGCTATGAGTGGTGAAATGAACGCTTCGTTGGCTGAATTGCAGGAGATGCAGGCGAGAATACAGGCGATGATGATGGAGAAGCAGCAGCTCATGATACAGCAGAGCGAGATAGAGAGGGCACTCCAGGAGCTTAAGAATGTGAGCGGCAAGACGTATGAGATGATAGGGACATTGCTGATAGAGCGCAGTAAGGATGAGGTCGAGAAGAGCATGCTGGAGCGCAAACAGCTTATTGAGCTTAGGCTTGAGAGCCTTGACAAGAACGAGCGGACGATGCGCGCTAGGATGAAATCAGTAGCGGAGAAGTTCGAGTCTTCAGCGCGCACTGGCAGGGAAAGTGCATGAATGGCGATTATAAGTCCTTTTTTTCATTCCTTTCAGAAAAATCTCTATTTACAGTTTCATCCCACTATCTCGCGGATGTTGATGCGGTATGCAGTGCTTTCCTCATCAATTCCCTTTTCCCGAAATCAAAAGTCGTATTCTTTGACAAGCTCTCCAGCAGTGCAAGGGAGATATGCAGGATGTATGGATTTAAGTATGATATTTCACCTGCCGTCGACCCCACTGCCACAATCCTTGTTGATGTTGATGACCCCGCACTCATCCCCACATTCACCGGCACATTCCTGGCAGTCATCAATCATCACACCGGAGGGAGGGTTCCTGCGGTTAGGAGGCTATCCAGCCCCTCTGCCCCATCAACCACACATATTATATATAATATGATGAAGGAGGCTGATATCAGGCCGACGCCGAGGCAGGCTGAGCTCATTTTACTGGGCATAATCGCAGACACTTACAGGTTCAAGAGTGTTGGTGATGTTGCGGTGTTTGCAGATGTTGCCGAGCTTCTTCGCATCTCAAAAGTGCCATACGAAAAGCTCCTTGCAACCGTAGAGGGTGGTGAGTTATCACTCTCTGAAAGGCTGGTTTACGCACGCTCGTTTAGAGAGTACCGCATCCTACGCGATAAAGAAAGCGGGTGCATTTTTATTTTGAGCGATTGTGAGGCATTTCCATCACTTATCGCAACGAAGATTGTTGAGTGTATGGGTATTGATTTTGCGCTCACATACGCAATCACAAATGGCGAGATACACATGTCCGCACGTTCCTCACCAAAACTCGGCCTGCACGTCGGTAATTTCATGTCTGAGTTGGCCGGCCAGCTGGGCGGCAGCGGTGGCGGCCATGTGCACGCAGCAGGCGCCACCATCCCTATGACCGATATGAAAACGCTGGAGGGCAAGGCGATTGAACTGCTTATGAAATCCTATTTACTTATAGAGGAATAAACTACATTATATGCTGGCGCCTTCGTAACATATTTAAAGCTTAGCGTCGATAAATTTTCGGTTGTTATGCCATATACACATAAGGAGATACAAGAGAGCAAAGAGCAGGTACGGGAGTGGTTCAGGGATGCACAGGAGAGGGGACTTACACTACAACAGGCGAAAGACGACCTTATTAAAACTATACAGCAAATGACTGGAAAACAATTAGGTTTGTTCATAAATGCTGTGAACGAAGTTTTTAAGGAACTGTCGACGCAGTACAAGTTATGGTGAAGGAGGGGAAGGAGCTTTTACAGAAGATTTTGTGGAGAGTAGGAAAGGTTATGGTGAAATCTAGTATTATGGGGAAATCTAGTACTAATAATGACGTAGAAAATATATATTATTATATTAAAAAGGGAGAATAGATGATGAATGTTAGAAGGATAAGAAAGAACATAGGAGTTCTTGTATTGTGTTCTTTATTGGCGTTCTGCAATGCGAAGCCTCCGCCTGAGGGGATAAATATTACGTTGACAAGTAAAAAACCTGCAATAGATGAACCGCGCTTGAAGGAGCCGCAACTGCAACAAACCGCTGCCAAGGCGCAGGAACCCGCGCGCACGGCTAAGACTAAACAGCAATCCGAAGTCCTGAAGATGGTTGCAAAGAAAGAGCCGAACGCATATGGGACATTCATGATAGATGAGACGGAAGCATCGAAATACCTTAGCGTGGACGCGTTTAAAGGAGATGCCACAACCAAGAAAAAAGCAAAGGCGTTCATATCCAAACTCGTGGACGCAGAGATGGTGGGCCTGATTTTTATCAACAATTATCTTGTATCAAATATAAGCGATGAGAAAAGGGCACCAGCTGCGATCGCAGTCATATTAAAGATGTACAATGAGAAACCGCATCTTGTGTCCTCTATTGAATCAATGCTCGTGAATAACGTAACCTCAGACAATGCCGCCAAATTCGAGGCTGGTGCGGCACTTCTCTATCATCTCATGAAGGAGTTTCCGAACAAGGGGCGTATGGCGATTAACCCATATGAAGTGGACCAAGCCTTTGTGTTGCAGAAAATGATACACCATCTCAAGGTGACAAAAGAGGAAAAGGTAAAGATCATAGGCGCAGAGTATCTTGTCTTATTATCCAATTTACTCAACGTACCTCTCAAGTGATGTGATGGATTATATTGCAATGTGTGATGAGGCGGTACTAAAAAGGGACGTTATCCAGCTTGCGGACCTTCTTGATTCGTGGAGGAAAGCAAATCTAAAAGACCCCTACTTAAGGGTATACCAAGGGGTAAAGTCATACCTTGAAGGCGACTTTAAGGGCGCCGTGGAAAAGATAGGTAAGGTGCTCAAATACCTGCCGCTCAAGTTTGTGCCTCTTTATGTGCATTCCCTTGTAAAGGCCGGGGAGAGGAAGATGGCGCAAGCGTATCTTGATGGCTTGGTTCAGAACCGCGGCCCAAAGGAAAAGGCAGCACTGTATTTCCTCTTTGTTGCCCTTGCCGATGACAGGGAAGCGTGGCTTGGGTATATGAGCAAGTCATACCACAGCGATGAGGCAACATTCAGGGAATTGATGAAAGAAGTAATGCATTTCAACAACCAGCAGGTTGACAATATAGAGGTCCTCATTCAGGTTGCAGAAAAGATTATATCACAGCTGAGTGGATGATTTTTACATTGTACGGCGACTTAAGCGTATAAACCTTATTTTTCCTAATAATTTCATGGCTAACAAACTCATCCTATGCGCGACACCGAGCGGCCAACCGCTTGCAGAAAAGGTTTGCAGAGAGCTTAACACGATTGTGTCAAGGGAGATGGGGCTCCTAAAAGGCTCAAAGCAGGGTACAGTTGATGAGGACAGTTTCAGACGGCTATCAGTAATGACCGATATATACTACCGCGAGTTTGGCGACTCATCAATCCGCGTGTGGCCCAGCAAACTCACATCTTTTGCGAATACAGAGGTTAAGCCGGTGTTTAGCAAGAGCCTGCGCGGTGCAGATGTATTCCTCATACATCACTCATACGAGCCCCAGACATCACCAGAGGAGGTTTTGATGCGGATTGAGACAGCCAAGACACCAGATGAGAAGGTTGCTCTGCTGCGCACATTCAAGGCCGAGAGGCGCGTTCCCGAGAATGATATGCTTGCCCAGATGTACATTGACGCCCTCAAGCGCGACTGCAAGGCGCACAGTGTTTTCCTCATCTCTCCCTACTTCGGCAATTCAAGACAGGACCATCGCAGGGGCAGGGAGGGCCTAACTTCGAGGACGCAGATGCGTGCATTCGAGAAGGGCGGTGTTGACGGCATGCTCTTCTTCGACCTCCACTCACAGACATTGGTGGGCGTTTCTGAAGCACCGATGGATAACATACATCCAACAGCATACCTTGTGAACGAGTTCAAGAGATTGTTTCCAAACTATACAGATGAATTTGTGCTCGTTGCACCGGATGCGGGTGCCGCAAAAAGGACGGAGTATGTGGCAGACCACTACATCTCCCTTCCTCTAGTTATAGGCATAAAGAAGCGCGATTACACTACTGAGAATAAGGTGGAGAACGTCGAGGTCTCAGACCCCCATCTTGTTGAGGGCAAGTATGCACTCATAATAGATGATATTGTTGATACTGCGGGCACGGTGCAAAAGCTTGTGGATAAGCTGTGCACACAGTATGGGTGCAAAGGTGCAGTCATAATCGCCTCACACTCCATACTGAGCGGGGATGGTATTGCGAGGATTGATGAGATGCACAGGAATGGGAGCCTTCTCATGTTCATAACCACGGATTCAGTGCCTCGTTCAGAACAATTCGCTGCTGAGCGGCCGTGGTACAAAGAGGTGAGCATCTCACCGGTGATTGCAAAGGCCATCTATAATATATGGATGAACAATTCCGTCTCAGATGTATATCTCGAGGATGGGGCTGTTTAAGGCATTTGCCGAAACATTTTTCGATAACTTTATATTTATTCCATTTTTCATTATATCCCATGGATAAGAGGTACGAGTCGCTCGCAAACGGCATTGCGAGTGAGATAGTATTCTCAAACTCTCCCGGCAAGACAATGAGGAAATGGAGAGAGCTCTTCTCGATATCACAGACCGAGCTGGGCGCATTTCTGGGCATACGCTCTTCTACCATAAGTGATTATGAAGGCGAGCGCAGGAAAAACCCGGGTATAAACGTAGTACGCCGTTTTGTTGCTGCACTGATAGAGATTGACCTGAGCAAGGGCGGGGTGGTGGTGAACAGCTATACCAAGGAAATGCCCCTAACAGATGATTTCTATTATGTCCACGAGTTTGCCAGTGTGCTAAGCGGTCTTGACTTTGTGAAGTTAATCGATGGAAAGACAATCGCAAATGCAGATATGCTCGAACGCACCAAGGTGTACGGTTTCACGTTCATCAAATCGCTCATGGCCATAATGGAGATGCGGTCCTCAGACTTTCCAAACATGTTCGGCAACGCGCGTGAGCGTGCATTCCTCTTTACTGATGTGAGCACGGGCCGTTCCCCTATGGTAGTGATCCGCGTCCATCCCACCAAGCCCAGCATGGTTGTGTTGCACGGCCTTGCAGAGGGCAGTCTTGACAAGCTTGCAGTTGCCCTTGCACAGAGGGAAAGAATCCCACTCATATTAACGCAGAAGCCTATTGATGAGATTGAGGCCGCATTGAAGAAGCTATGATGTATTAACAGGGTTATTATATGACGATAGGGATAGTAGGTTATGGTGTTGACATACCCCGCTACAGGATAAAGGCGGGCGAGATCGCACGGGTATGGGGCGAGGATGAGGCAAGGATTATCGATGGCCTCGGCCTATCAGAGAAATCCGTGCCCGGTTTGGATGAGGATGCCGCCACACTTGCGGTGAATGCCGCAAGGCGTGCTGTAAGGCATGCGGGTATAGACCCGCAGAGGATAGGCTCAATCTTTGTAGGTTCAGAATCGCATCCATATGCCGTCAAGCCCACTGCGACTATCGTCGCTGAGGCAATAGGTGCAACACCGGACCTTTACGCAGCAGATCATGAGTTCGCGTGCAAGGCAGGCACTGCTGGCGTGATAAACTCATATGCGCTCATAAAGGCGGGTGAGATCGAATACGGTCTCGGCATAGGTGCAGACACCTCTCAGGGCCGGCCCGGTGATGCGCTCGAGTATAGTGCAGGTGCTGGCGCAGCGGCATTCATTCTCGGAAAGGAGAGGGTGATTGCCAAGATAGAGCACATCTATGCATTCACGACGGACACCCCGGACTTTTGGAGGCGCGAGTATGCAAAATACCCCTCCCACGGCGGCAGGTTTACTGGGCCGCCCGGCTATTTCAGGCACGTTATGGGAGGTGTAAAGGGATTATTGGCGAAGGCTGGCACAGAGCCAAAAGACTATGCGTATGCAGTGTTCCACCAGCCTAACGGTAAGTTCCCGCGCGCAGTCGCAAAACAGCTCGGGTTCACTAAGGAGCAGATTGAGCCGGGCCTCATCACCCCCCTCATCGGCAATACTTATTCAGCCGCCTCACTGATCGGCCTTGCCGCAACGCTCGATGTTGCGCGGCCAGGCGACAAGATCCTCGTAGCATCATTCGGTAGCGGTGCGGGCAGTGATGCATTCCACATAGAGGTGACTGATGAAATCGAGAGAAAGAGAAATGCCGTACCCGTGAGGCTGGTAATAACAAACAAGGAATACTTAGATTACGGTACGTACGCCAAGCATAGGAAAAAGCTGATAATGTAACGAAGGAAAGTGATATTTATGCGTAAAGTAGCAGTTGTTGGAGTGGGAATGAGCAAGTTCGGCGAGCTCTGGGACCTTAACCTGAGGGACCTTGTAGTGCAGGCGGGCATTAATGCAATCAAGGATGCCAATATAGATGGTACTGAGATAAAGGCACTCTACGGTGGCACGATGGCATCCGGCCGTCTGATAGGCCAGGAGCACATTGCAGCACTTATAGTAGATGCAATGGGCCTCAACCCCATACCCGCGACGCGTGTTGAGGGTGCGTGTGCATCCGGTGGTCTTGCTTTGAGGAACGCATACTTTGCCATTGCAAGCGGTGCATATGACTGTGTCGTGGTCGGCGGTGTTGAGAAGATGACCGATGCCACGACAGCAGAGGCGGTTACTGCGTTAGGCGGTGCTGGCGACCAGGAGTGGGAACTATTGCAGGGTGCAACATTCCCGGGCCTCTACGCACTGATGGCGCGCAGGCACATGCTCGAGTATGGCACTACAGAGGAGATGCTCGCCGCAGCCGCGGTGAAGAACCACGCGAATGCCATGCACAACAAGTATGCACAGTTCCACAACCCAATCACGATTGAAGATGTTCTGCACTCAAAGAAGGTTGCAGACCCACTCAAGGTGCTTGACTGCTCGCCAATCACGGATGGCGCGGCTGCGGTGATACTGATGGACCTTGAGAAAGCAAAGGAGCACACTGATAATTATGTGGAGATTGCAGCGAGCGCACAGGCGAGTGATACAGTTGCACTCCACGATAGGGAATCACTCACTGAGATACGTGCTGCACAGATTGCCGCACGGGAGGCGTACAGGCAGGCGGGCATAACACCAAAGGATATTGATGTGGCAGAGGTGCACGACTGTTTTACGATTGCAGAGATTATGGCCATCGAGGATGTTGGCTTCTTCCCAAAAGGGCAGGGCGGCCGTGCAACACTTGATGGCGAAACAAAGATAGGGGGCACAATCCCAGTTAACACGAGTGGCGGCCTGAAAGCGTGCGGCCACCCTGTTGGTGCAACTGGTGTCAAGCAGGTTGTCGAGCTGACGTGGCAATTGCGTGGCGAGGCGGAGGGCAGGCAGGTTGCAGATGCTCAATACGGCCTTGCGCATAATGTGGGCGGCTCGGGTGCAACATGTGTTGTTCATATTCTTAAAAAACCATGATGAGTTGATATTTATGAGGCCAGGACTACCATTGCTTTGGAGAAGGACTGTAGAGCGCTATAATTTGGTGGGCTCACGATGCGAGACGTGCGGGACGCATTTTATACCCGCGCGCAACATCTGTCCCAAGTGCAGGAGAAAGGGCAAGATTGTGCCATACAAGTTTTCCGGTAGGGGCAAAATCTATACTTATACGATCATACGCGTTGCCCCTGAAGGGTATGAGTTTTTTGTCCCTTATGCACTTGCCATAATTGAGCTGGAGGAGGGTGCAAGGATTACGGGACAGGTTGTGGATATCCATCCAGATGATGTGAAGATAGGGATGCCAGTTGAGATGGTCTTCCGCAAGATACATGAGGATGGTGATGAAGGCCTAATCACATACGGGTTTAAGTTTAGGCCTGTTAATGAGGTGCACCAGTAATGCGCTGGGTTCTTCGCTCAAAAATACACAGGGCAAGGGTTACAGAGGCCGATCTCAACTACGTAGGCAGCATAACGATAGATAAGGACCTCATAGATAAGGCTGGCCTCATCCCGGGTGAGAAAGTACTCGTTTCCAGCAATACCAGCGGTGCACGGCTCGAGACGTATGTAACAGAGGGAGAAGCAGGCTCTGGAAGGATATGCATGAACGGTGCGGCCGCACACCTCATCAAGGTTGGGGAGGAGATTATAGTGATGGGGTTTGAGCTTACGGATGAGTACATCAAGCCGAAGATAGTCCTTGTTGATGAGAACAACAAGTTCACACGATATCTATAATTTCATATCTTATTCATTTGTTGGATAGGACTGCATTTTTTCCTTTACGATTCTGACCGCCTTTTCAGCATTTGCCAACGGCAGGTTCTTCATCACGAGCTCTGTCTCCGCACGACCCTTTGTATCTATTGTTATCTCGGCGAGCCCAGCTATTCTCTCAAAGAGCGTTACATTCATCCCAACATTATCAACATTTTGGTAGGGTATGTAAAGCGTCTTAACATTCAGCAGGCCCACCCGTACATTTATTCCCTCATTGCTGAACTCTATCCAGTGGCCGTGCATGTGCACGTATACAGCCAATATGCACGCAACTGCCACTCCCCACACCGCGAGCATGAGCAGGTTAAGGATGGGGACAAATGATATTATTACCGAGATAAGAATGGCGAAGAGCACTATTGTTCCATAGTACACCCTTCCAGACATCATAATCTTGAGTGTTTCATCTGCCATAACAATTGGAAGATAGGCATGTAAAGAATAAAAAGCAAAACCGGCTTAAACACAGTTATGGAAAAGCTCATGCGCAAGAAAAGGATTTCGGTGCTAATGGATGGCGATGAGGTTGATGATATTTTTGTGGTAAAGATAAAGAAGGCTGTGGGCACGTACAAGAACGGCTTTCGGCTCGACCTCGTACTCTCAGATGAAACTGGAGAAAGCATAGATTACACGTACTGGGGCCCGAATGATGAGGCAAAGGTAAATGCGCTCTTTGATTCTATTCATAAGAACTCGGTTCTGCACGTCAAGGGTACGGCAAGGATGTATAGGAATGAGCTTAACATCTCAAGCGGCGATACGGATGCCCCCACAATTCTCAGAGAGGGCGAGTATGATGTGGATGCATTCATACCGTCTCCAAAGAGGGATATAGAAGAGACGAAACGCGAGTTGGCAGAGAGGATAAGCGCAGTTAAGAATACCGGCCTCAAGCGCCTGCTCGATTCAATATTCACCCCCTCATTCATTGAATCCTATTCATTACACCCCGCAGGAATACAGTACCACCATAGCAGGAAGGGCGGTATGGTACAGCACGCACTCGAGATGTGCGAGTTCTGTGATGTGATGTGCCGCCAGCATCCCTCGCTCGACCATGACCTCCTCATAACTGGTGTGCTCGTCCATGATATCGGCAAGATGGAGGAGATAAAGATGGGTGTGAGGATTGAGGGAACAGTGGAGGGGCAGTTGCTCGGCCATCTTGCAATGTCGGCGCTCTTTGTCTCTAAAAAGTGTGATGAGGTTGGCCTGCCACAGGAGATGAGAAACAAACTAATCCACATGATTTTGTCGCATCACGGCAAGCTGGAGTGGGGCTCTCCAAAAGAGCCCATGTTCCCGGAGGCACTCGCACTCCATCACGCGGATATGGCCAGCGCGATGCTCGATGAGATGGTGGGTTTTGTTGAGGAATCGCGGTCTAGGACAACTGATGAGACGAATTACAGCAGGAGATTGAAGCGGAACATTCTTTTGAAGTGAGGATCGGCTCGATTTTTATTCTAATGCTCCAGCCTCTCTTACCATCTCAACTATTCTCCCGTCACTCTCTTCGGCCAACTTCAGCGTAGACCTGCCATAAGCATCCTTTGCATTAACATCCGCGCCATTTAGGATCAGTACCATTGCAAACTCCGGATGGTTGTTTAGTATGGCATGCATTAGCGGGGTTCTTTTGTACATATCCCTTACGTTTACATCAACCTTAAATGTTTCTATGAGTATTTTTCCCAATTTTACGTTCCCATTCTTTGCCGCCCAAATAAGAAGCTTCTCCAAGCTCTTCTTTGA
Source organism: Candidatus Micrarchaeum sp. (assembly GCA_020723045.1). GTDB lineage: Archaea > Micrarchaeota > Micrarchaeia > CAILAH01 > CAILAH01 > DYJQ01. The sequence continues at coordinate 274 of DYJQ01000012.1, read as the reverse complement.
CTTGCGGGCCATCTTAAACTCTTTTATTAAACTCTTCTTTTCTTCATTCAACTCTTTAATTTTATTGAATGCACTGGCCTTTTCTTCTCGCCCTGCCTTTCCGTTATCCTGTAGTGCACCCTGCTTGTCCCCGCCCCCTTTTTTCATTTCATAACCACTGGCCATAAAAACCATCCTATGAACGTCTTCTCTGTATTAATACTAGTTTAAATATTTTTCGGTATTGCCACGATTTGGATAACGCAAATCAGATTATTTTCCTAATCTCATCAAC
>DYJQ01000011.1 GCA_020723045.1 Candidatus Micrarchaeum sp. | reverse complement strand
TGCTGGGTCCCTTTCCCGAAGCTCGAAGCATACCAGGCTAGCCCACAGCCCCATTTTAGTTCTGCTCATGAGCCATAACCATGTATTGCCTCATTAACATCCTTGTTTTTAGAGATGATGTCTTTTAAATAATTGGCCCTCCGGCTTATCTCCGTGAGCATAGCCTCCTCATTTGAGCCGTTTGCGAATGCAATCTCCTCGATAATCTTTGATTTTGCAGGTGTTCTCACCACCTTATCAATCTTTGGGTCATATTTGTAGAGGTGTTTTATGAGAACAGCACCCTTATTTTCCATGAGCTCGCAAACCTCAACAACCTTCCTAGTTTCCTGCACTTTACTGCCCTTTGCGAATTTAAGGAAACGGCGCTGTACAATAAGCAGGTCTATTGAGTTGAGGTCTGAAGGGATAACATCGTTATAACGCAGGCGTGAAATCAGCTCCTTGGCACTGTGTGCGTGCATCGTTGCATAACACCCGCGCGCCTGGCCCGCATTCATACTCTCAATCATTGCGGTAATCTCCTCTTTTGTGCGCACCTCTCCAATTATCACCCTGTCAGGCCGCATGCGCAGGCTGTCTTCTATAAGCTCTTTCATACCGATGCCGAGATCTGGCGAAGTCTTCATTTTCATCTGGTGTTTGTGTGGCACCGATATCTCAGGCACTTCCTCCAGCATTATAACGCGTTCATTCATTGGCACGAATGAAAAAAGCGCATTGAGCGTGGTGGTCTTTCCAGCGGCAGTATTGCCGCACACGATCACGTTTTTATCATTCTGAAAAACCAGCCATAGGAATGCCAATACTTCATAACTATACCCGCTCTTTAAGAGGTCTTTAATGCCAAGCGGCACTTTCCTGAATTTTCTTATCGTCACTTCAAGGTTGGACACCGGCTCGATCGACGCGTGCATACGCGAACCGTCAGGAAGCACTGCATTTAGCCGCGGGTTCTGTACGGTTATCCTCTTGCCGATTTTCCTTGCCATCTTATTGATTATGTCTATGAGCGCATCACGGTCTGTAAACATCACATTAGTCTCGAGCCATCCCCTCTCTCTGTGGAATACATACAGTGGATTGCCCAGCCCGATTACCGCAATCTCCTCAAGCATATCATCATCGAGAAGATATGTGAGCGGCCCGAACCCATACGTTGCAAGGTATATCGTTTCTACAAGGTATTCAAACTGGTCCGTCTCAACACCAATATGGTTTTTTGAGATGTGCTGTTGCAAAACCCTCCTTATTGTGGCACGCGCTTCCTCGCCGTTTCCAATCGTCTCATCCTTAACTGTATCGCTGAACTCAGTGCACACGGCATCTATGACCTGGCCCTCATCCTCGCTGAGTTTATGCACTTTAATCTTATAGTCTCCGGAATCTAGAACTTTCCACCCTATCCATTTCATCATTCACGACCTCATTCTATCTGCCGAAACGCCTTTCCCTCCGTGCGTATTCATTGAGTACATTAACGAAATCATCCTTTGAAAATTCTGGCCAGTACTTTCTCACGAAAAAGAGCTCACTGTACCCGCTCTGGAACGGTAGGAGCCCTGAAAGCCTGTGCTCACCGGATGTGCGTATTATTATGTCCGGTGGCGTGAGCCCGCCCGTCCACAATCTCATGCGCACCTCCTCCTCATTAATCTCCTTTATCTTCCCTTCCTTGTAATCATTTGCCACTCTTTTAATGCACTCAAGCATCTCTGCATTGCCGCCGTAATTCAACAGGAAGTTGACGAAGTATTCATCATTATCGCGTGTCCTTTCCTCTACTTGCTTAATGTAATGTTGCATATTTTTGGGAAGGCTATCAATATCTCCCAAGAATCGTATCCTCACTTTTGGATAGTCCTTCTCCCTCTCCTTCTCTTTTTCAGCCTTCTGCAGCACTTCTACAAGCTTCGTTTCAAACAGCCTCATCAGGCCCTCCACCTCCTCGCGGGACCTACCCCTATTCTCGGTCGAGAACCCCCACATAGTTATATTTCTTATTCCGTACTCCTTGCACCACTTGAGCACCTCGCCGATGTTATCGATGCCTTTCTCATGGCCGACGAGCACGTTAAGCCCCCTCTCCCGCGCCCACCTCCTATTCCCGTCCGGGATTATTGCGATGTGTGTAGGTACACGCTCCAATTTTTTATTTGAATGAGTTTCCATAAACACCACACCATTTACATCCTAAGGATTGAGCTTGCATAATCAATATCCCCCTTATTCTCAATATGCTTTGGAATGCCCACAAGCATGCCGAGCCTGAACACCAGCCCAATAATTATGTCGTTTGACTTATTATATATGTTTCTCATATGCACATGCGCCCTAAGTTCCCTGTTGTATACTTCCATCTCCTTATCATAATCCCCTATCCTCCCTTCAACTATGCATTTAGCCGCGGTCTTGGCTGAGAGCGTCGAGAAATAAACACCGCCCCCGCTCGTTGCCTTTGCGTACCCTCCCGCATCACCCACGAGCAGTACATTACCCTTAGAATTTCCTTTCCTGGGGCCGAGCGGTATGAGCCCGCCGAACTCTTCCTCAACCTTGTACTTCCCTATGCCGCTCCATTCTATGAGTTTTTTTATACGGCCGCTGACTGATGCTTTTGCATGCACGCCGAAACCTGCTATCGCGCGTCCATCCTCAATCGGCACCATCCATCCGAAGAACCCCGGGAATAACGTGTGCGAGAGAAATACGGAGACCATATGGTCGTTCGCAATATCGCGCGATTCAATAACTTGCTGATACCCCTTTACGCAGCTTAATGGGTTGAATCCCTCAATACGCGCGATTGTTGAGTTGGCGCCATCTGCGCCGACAATAACGGGTGCAAGGTAATCTTTCTTTGCAGTAATCCTCTTATTTAATTGGAGTTTAGCCCCCATCTCAATTGCCGCCTCTGCATAAATCTCGTCAAGCATCACTCTATCAACAACATATGCCTGTATACTCTTTCTTCTGACTGTCCACTCCTCATTATGCGGCCCTATGATGTGCGAGCCGTACAATCTATTCTGTATTGCCCTCTTGTAATCCACTCCGCTCTCATTGAGCCCTCTCACTGATATTACACCTGTACAGTGTCTAGGGATGCCTATCCCATCATCCTCTTCTGTAATGACCACACTCTTCCCATGCTTTGCAAGCTCAAGCGCACTGATGCTTCCACTGACACCCGCGCCAATCACTTGTACGTCATATTTCATAGCAAAACCTTTGCAATAATTTTACCGTTCGTATTGTGTAAGTATACATTACAGGAGCCTTATTTTGCCGTGTTGATGTACTCATTAATTATGTTGCAGTTCTCCGGGTTTTCCAGCTGGCCCGCGGCAACGAGTTTCACATACCCAAGGAATGGTATCACAAATACTGATTTGCCGAGTATCTGGCTCTCATTCACCATACCATTGGTGCGTGTGAGCGTGCTATCGAATCCCTGCACATCAAACAACGGATTGTTATCTCCCTTTATAAGATAGTACGTATTTCCATCAGCATTGATTTTTACGAGCGCCCTGTGTATGATATCGCCCGTCATTGCAAAGAGGTCCTCCTTTGCAGGCCTGTACACCACAATATCCCCTTGTTTGAGGGTTGCATCTACATACACCCCTTTTATATAAACCCCCTCGGTACATGCGGTGTACATTTCTGAGGCCCCTCTCTTCTGCCTGCACACACCGCACTTATAGTGAAGCACATCGCCGAGCGCTTCCATGCCCGTCCTCGGGTCAATTGAGCACGGCCTCACATTATTGCCATCAGAACAGAATGCGCATATGTAATGCTCCTCTCCATTTGTGATTATCCTATCCAGTTCAGCCCCGCTTATGTTTACCTCTGTTGCCTTAACCGCACCCCCCTGAAGCACCACCACATCGCCTCTCTGGAGGGTGTTGAGCATACTACAGGAAACGACTCCGTTGAATGGCGAGCTCGTGTTGAGCAGGAGTGATGAGCCAAACCATAATACAAGCGCGATCGCGATTGCGATTACAATCTCCTTGATCTCATGCCCGAGCCCTTTTTCCTTTGCGCTTACAATGCTTTCTACGATTACACCTATTATGAACAGCACCGCTGCAACGACTGCCAATGCATCCGCACGCACTACTATAAACAGCACGAGAAAGAGCACAGCGGCAATGTACAGCGCCTTTGTATCATTTATTTTCTTAAGCAATTCATTGTCCGCACTTTTGGCTTTTTGCATTTCTGTGGCTTTCATTTCATACCCCTCGCACATACGCCCCGCGCAATGATATGTGCGGTGCGCACAGGCTCATAACCAAACTGCCTCACTAGCGGCACCGCTTCGCTCTTGTTTATGCCCGCATAAGAAATGTAATACCTCCCGTTTTTGTACACCTCTTTTATGAGGCGGGCCCTCTCGGGGAATTTTTTTTCTACGGCTTTGCGCAATTCGTTCCCATGCACTTCTCTATCAGTAATGCATATGACAGGGCATTTCAACTCATCACTGACACGTTCTATGTCAACCACATTCATCCCCCCTACTGTTATGCTATGTATAAAGATGACCTTACCCTGCCCCTTATATTTACCTTTTAACATCCCTATTATTGCGTCTGCGGCATCCGTTCCGTCCACTTCAATCTCATGGGTGAGGACGTCCTCAAGCCTGCCATATCTTATCACAGCCGCAACCAAAAAAGAGCGTTTATCTCCTTTCTTGAATGGCGCATCATCTATACCGATTATGCGCACACCCGCTTTCATTTATTGAATGCCTCCTTTATCTCATTAAGAGTATCTGTTGCCTCATCAAGTGCCATCTTAAGTATCTTTTTTGCGTCATCATTTTTTGTCTTTAGGACAAGCCGTGGCGGGTCCCTGCTGGGGTGGCCGACTATATAAGCCACAAATTCAACGCCCTTTTTCTCGAGCAGTATATCCTTTAACATTGCCGGCACGCTGTACTCTTCGCCTATAAACTCAATCTCAATATGGTTTTTTTCGTCAACAACATAATTCAGCTTCATACAATCACTTCTCTCTTCCTTATTCCATATGCCTACCGAGGTAGGGCGAGCCTATCTTTCTCGTCTCGTACCTCTCGCATTTAGCACAAAACAGCTTATTATCCTTTGTGAGCCAGAGCGGACTTCTGCACTTGCTGCAGAACGCATTCACCACGCCCAGCTCATTTTTTTTCATGGATACGTCAATCGCGCCCTTTGTTATCTTGAGCACCTCAACCCTGACAAGGTCGCCAGCCCTTATTACGTCCTTCATTGTTTTGATGAATGTGCCGGGGCTCTTCACACCCTCCATCCTCAGCATTGCATAATCATTGGACGTATCCAGTCGTGAGCCATCCTTAAGCTCATACCCTATTATTATGTTTGCGCTCGTTTCGCCCACACTATCGACAAGGCCGTATAACTCCTGTCCCACTCTTATCTTCACTGGAGGTTTGAACACAGCTTTCACAGATATGGCCCGCTTGTCCTTATCGATTACCGCATTACCGCACAACGAGGCCTTGATCTCTTCATCCTCCAAATAGGTGCCTTCTCCGGAGGCATACTCTATCTCATCACCGAGCTTCTTGCCTGGGAATGTATCCATACCCACCCTTTAGCCTTATTAACTTTAAAAGTTTTTGAGGCCAATCTTCTACCGTGCCTAAGAAAACACTGATCCTGTGCATCGATAGAGATGCGGATATCAAAGAAAAGGTTGGAGTGAGCGGCCCAATAATAGGAAGGTCTCTCAATATTGATGCTGCGAACAAGCTGCTGCTAACTGACCCAGAGGAGGTTGACGGCAACACAATATTCGAGGCTGTAAGGCTGTTTGATAGCATGAAGGCTAATGGCGAGGATGTTGAGGTTGCAACACTCACAGGTGATAGGTCGCGCAGTTATACCGCAGACCGCGAGATTTCAAAGGAGCTTGACACCGTGCTCGCAGATTTTCCTGCAGAGTCGTGCATATTCGTGAGCGACGGTGCTGATGACGAGCAGATAATACCACTCATAAACTCGAGAATGAAGATTGACGGTGTGCGCGTGGTCTCGATGAAACAGTCAAAAGAGCTGGAACGCACATACTTCCTCCTGCTTGACAAGCTCAAGGAGCCATATTTTGCGCGTACGTTTATCGGGATACCTGCAGTGATACTCCTATTGCTCTCGGTGAGCTACTGGCTGGGGTTTGAGTGGAAGCCAGTTGCCACGCTCTTGGGAGCATACCTGCTTGCAAAGGGGTTCGGCATTGAGGATAGGATCATATATACACTCTCGCATTTCAAGTTCAGTACCGAGCAGGTGAGCACTATTGCGTATGTGATAGCACTGCCTCTTTTTGTCCTCGCAATCTGGCTCTCGATAGAGGAGTATATGAAGAGCGCGCTGTTGTATGATGTGCTGAAATCGGTGGGTTACGGCACTCGCTCGCTCGTGATATTCATTATTCCTCCACTGACACTCATCTACATCGGTAAGCTTTATGACAATGTGCGTGCGGGCAGTAGTCTTTCAACTCTTAGAATGCTCTTCTATCTTGTGCTCACCGCGATCATACTTTATATAGTGTGGATGTTTGCGAGTTGGGTGACTGCAGAGGCATATTTTGAGGAGTTCATGAACGCGCTCATAATAAGCATCATAATCGGTGCGGTGAGTATGGAAGCAATGCAGTATCTCAAGAGGGATATGGTGCATGGTGTTGACTTGCTGGGCAAGGAGGTATACTCCGCATCTGGCAGCTATCTCGGAAAGGTGGTGAGCATAAACGATGAGGAGAAGGAGTTCATTTACGTGAACCAATGGAAGAAAAGGCAGGTGTGCGATTATAGTCTGGTAAAAGATGTAGATACAAGGATAAGCCTTATGTAATATATTTACAAAAATTCATGATGCGTTTGGTGTATGGAATATGATTCCCGAGGCTGAGCATATAGAGGGTACGATCGTGGTGCGCGATATGCGTATGCCGCAGGAGGTATCGCTGACGAAGGCATCGCTCATAAGATGGCTTGCGCTTGCACTCGGCTTGATAAACCCAAATGAGTCAAGGAAGTCATTGCTGGACCTCATCGAGATACTGTTCGGTTCACAGTTGCGCGGCAGGAAGGGTATTACCGTTGAAGAGATTATGGCACGCCTAAAAGAGGATGGCAAGAGTTGCAGCGAGAAGACGGTACGGTACCACCTGCTCCGTCTCGAGAGAAAGGGTGTGGTGCGCAGGAAGCTGAAGGAATACTCGCTCGCTATCTCCGATACTGATGATATGGGGATAGAGTCGATTGTTGACTCTTATGATAATAAGTACAGGAACGCGATGATGAAGATACGCGCGGCACTGATAAAACTGAAAGGAATATACTGAGGTCGCATTTTAAATGTCCAAAATATTCGTAACAGGTGGGAGCGGCCGTCTCGGAAGGTATGTAGTGCGGGCACTGCTCAATACCGGCCACAGCATTGTTGCTTTAAGCAGGGAAAAGAATATTGAGGGCTGTACAATGGTAAGAGGCGATGTGTTTGATTTTGACCATTCACTGATTAGGGGTTGTGAATGGGCGGTTCACATTGCAGGCAGTACTGATATGTCCCAGCCATATTCCTCTCTCTATAGGATAAATGTGGAGGGCACAAAGAGTATTGTGGAGAGATGCGGCCAGGCGGGCATAAAAAAGCTCATATATATAAGCTCAATCTCGGTTTACGGCAAGAGGGATAATAGGCACATTACAGAGAGCACCACTTTGAATCCTGACACGGTATATGCAAGGACGAAATTTGAGGGCGAGCTCATAACGAAAAACTTTGTGGGCCAGGTGTGCACGCTTCGGCCATCTATCATTTATGGTAATGGGTTTGATGCAGGGTTTAGGATGGCTTATGAGATGATACGCAAGGGGAGGATGGCCGTCTTTGGTGATGGTAAAAATCATATCCCGCTCGTGCATGCATCCGATGTGGCTGATGCAATAGTGAATGCAATAGACCGCAATGCCACCGGCATATACAACATCAATAATGATCGGGAGATGACACAGGGAGAGCTTGTTGATTACGTAGCCGAGCTCACTGGTGCGCCTAAGAAGTATATGCATATCCCGTCCATCATTTCGCGGCCCGCACTGGCCCTCTACAACCTCTCCCGCTCGCTTCAGAATAAACGGCCCATTCCGTATGAATTCATAGATATGCTCGCTACTGATAGGGTGGTTATTGCAGAGAAGGCCAGAGTGGAGCTCGGCCTAAAAAATGTAGAGTTAAGAAAAGGGATAAGTGAATTTGTTGATTATCTAAGCAAGTCGGCGATGTCTAAGTAGCCACTGTCGGATGCATACTCGTATGCGGTCATGCACGCAGGTGTATCCACTGCCCCATTATCCATAAGTATCCTAGCAATTTTTTCATTGCGGTTCATTACTGCGAACATTAGTGCCGTTCTTCCGTATCTATCCATTGCATTTACGTCCGCACCTTTTTTGATGAGGTATTTCACTGTATTCGCATCACCTTCAATCGTGGCATACATGAGCGCAGTTTTTCCGCTCATATCCCTGGCATTCACATAAGCTCCATTCTCTATCACAAGCTTTGTATCGCTCCCGTCATCTTCGCCGTTGGTGATGGTATAAATCAGTACTGACTTTCCTTCATTATCGCTCGCGTTCACATCAGTACCGCTCTCCACCATCATTTTTATCAACCTGTCATCTCCATTCTCTATCACGTGCATGAGGGGTGTTTTGCCGTCCACATCGCGCACATCTATATTCTCACTATCAACCATCCTCAGCAGGTCTTCATCGCCAACCATTGCTGTGGCTAGCGGGAATTCATTGATATTTCCAGCATTTGCCCCCAACCCGAGAAGGAGCTTCATGTATGCCGCTCTTAGAGCATTGACAAGCCACGAGAATATGTCCTTATTATGAGGCTTGCTTGCATCACTCATCATTATACTCTCAACTGTTTTTTTTAGCTCACCATTGGCCATACCTCTAATGCCACCCAGCGCCCATAAGAGTATGAAAACGCCGATAGCAATGGCTGCGATATAAACAAAGAGCTGTTTCATATGTTCCTATTTAAGTTCCATTAATTTAAATCCTTCTCACACGGCAACTGTGGGCTTTGCCAACCATGCTCCTTCCACCTGTTCTGGTCCTTGAGTTTGTATGAAAAATTATATTATTAATCACTTCTAATTTGCTTGTGGACCTGTAGTCGAGTGGTTAAGACGCTCGCCTCACAAGAGGAGAGGAAGGGGGCTAATACCCTCTTCTTTCTCTACTTCTCCTGAGAGAAGTAGGTGCTGGGAAAATGCATTCGCCTTCAATCCCCATTTTTGGGCGGAAGCCCAAAAATACCTTGGGGTTTAAGGGGGCGGAGTTGTCGCCGTAGGCGACAAATTGTAGGCAAAGCCTACACACCCCTTACGCGAGAGATCCGCGGTTCAATCCCGCGCAGGTCCATCCTTTTTATTATTTGTCCGGTCAAATCTATCTTGTGCCGTACATTCGTGCAAACACACTGCGCATAGGGTTGGATGATTTTACATCTAGGATGCAGTCTAAGTATGGCCTGACACAAGTGGAATGGTATCCGAGCGCATTTTCTACTGATTACGCGGATATTGCAAGGACACTCGAGTACGAACTCGGCCTATTTTACGTGCAATCACTCTCATCAATGGTGCCTGTGATGGTGCTTGACCCACAGCCAGAAGATATAATGCTTGATGTTTCAGCAGCACCCGGTAGCAAGACAACACAGGCGGCGATGCATATGCAGAATAGAGGCGTGATTGTGGCGAATGATATCTCATTCATGCGGCTTAAGAGCGTGGGCAGCCACATTGACCGTCTCGGCATACTCAACGTTGCGGTCACGAATATGGATGGCCGTCGTTATCCGAGGCTTGCCACTTTCAATAAAATACTTCTTGATGCTCCGTGCAGCGGTATGGGTTCGAGGAAGGGAATGTTTGTGAACTACTCGGCCAACCGCATCAACTCGCTTGCAAAACTCCAAAAATCCCTTCTGTTGCATGCCTTTGACCTGCTTGAACCCACTGGCACATTAGTATACTCAACCTGCACAACTACTGTAGAGGAGAATGAGGGTGTGATTGCATTCCTGCTCGAGAAGCGGGATAATGCCATACTTGAAAAGACTGAACTGCCGTTTGAGTACTGGCGGGGCCGAGGTGGTAATACGGCGATAGATGAGCAGGTTGCAAGGTTTAGGCTTGATGAGGAATTCTTCGTTGCAAAGGTCAAGAAGGTGGTTGAGTAATGGGAGAGGGCCACACATTCTTACAGTTCATTGCAGAGAGGTTCGGTATCGATATGGGCGATTATGCAGTAGATGAAAGGAAGAGCAAGGTCTATATATACGCAAGAGGGCTTGAGGCGCTTGAGAGCGGTCTCATACAGCGCAAGGGTATCCTTGCTGGTAAGCTTGATACGCTCTACGGGATAAAACCCTCTCTCGATTTCGTGCTTGTGTTTGGCCGCAAGGCAACTGAGAATTTTATAAGGTTGGATTATACGTCCATTCAAAAGCTGTACAGCGGCGAGCGCATACCCATTGCTGACGGAAATTGCGGGGATGGCCTCATAATAGTACAGGACATGCAGGGCAACGGTGCAGCACTCGTATTCACTGAGCGCGGTTTCCTTAAGCCATTGATACCAAAAGAGCGGTTGATATAGATATGAGGTTTAAATCTTTTTTCATCTCATTATCGTAAGGTGTATCCTAGATGAAAGTTGGAAAGGTTGAACAGTACCTGATTGATAAGATTGGTAGTAATAGGGCTATCCTCTCCATTGTTATAGACCCCGTTGACTATGACTCCCCTGAGACTGCGATCAAGACTGCGATTGTAGCAGCGGAAGCGGGTGCTGATATGATAGCGATAGGCGGCTCAACGAGTGTGCAGGGCGAGCTTCTCGATATGGTTGCACAGGAGATAAAGAGCAGTGTTTCTGTTCCCATCATACTCTTCCCGGGCAACGTGGGTACAATCACTCGTTATGCTGATGCAATCTATTTCCTCACATTACTCAATTCGCGCAACCCATACTGGCTGGGCCAGGCGCAGATGCTCGGCGCGCCACTCATACGCCAGTTTAACATCGAGCCGATACCTACTGCGTATATTGTAGTAGAACCTGGCGGGACGGTCGGCTGGGTGGGTGATGCAAAACTCATGCCGCGCAACAGGCCCAAGCTTGCGGCGGCGCTTGCACTCACTGGCGAGCTTGCCGGCAACCACATGATATTTACTGATGCCGGCTCTGCGAGTGAGCTCGGCCCGGTCCCACTGGAGATGGTACGGTACGTGCGCAAGGCTACAACACTGCCGTATATGGTGGCGGGAGGGATAAGAACGCTCGATGAGGCAAGGGATATAATAAAAGCGGGTGCCGATATGATACAGATTGGCACGGTCATCGAGAATGTGGAAGACGTCAAATCGAGGGTTGAGGCATTCTCAAAGACGATTAACGACGCAAAAAGGCCAATATAGGTAGTTTGTTATGGAGCCATCTCTTGTTATGGATACCCTGCTTCTTGTCAAGATATTCATAGCGGGCGCACTGGGCGCATTGATAGGTATCGAGAGAGAGTATGCAAAGAAGCAGCACCTATTTGGAGCGCGTACATTCCTTCTCGTATCACTCATCGGCATGCTCTCGATTGAGGTGTCAAAGTTCAGCGAAATCCTCTCATATTTTCCCATACTCTGCTTTGCCAGCATCCTATTGCTCTCATATTATTTCTACCAGATCTCACTCAGAACACGCAAGGGAGGCCTTACCACATTTGCTCTCTTCCCACTCGCGTTCATAATAGGTGTGTTTGTCTCCTACTCGCTCTTTGTTGATGCAGTGGCAATGGCTGTCATAATAACAGCTGTGCTCTATTCCAAGCGCTACTCAGTCCACATAATCGAGAAGCTGACGGAGGATGAGTGGAGCGATATAGTCCGTTTTGCAATAATCATATTCGTACTTTATCCCATCTCCCCGCCATCAATCATGCTATACGGCCTCACTTTCAACATCGATATGTTCTTCAGGATGATTTATTTCGTCTCAGGTGTTAGCTTCATCGCATTCCTGCTGCACAGGCTGTACCCTAACCTTCCAGTGTATGTAGTTGGTTTTCTGGGCGGTCTCGTTAACCACATTTCATCTATATCGCTCATCTCGAGCAAGGCAAAGCAGTTGCATAAGTCGCTTTTCAACGCATACAGCGCATCAATATCTGCAAGCTCGCTCATGAACCTTGCATTCATCGCATTGTTCTCCCTCCCCCTCTTCCAGCTCCTCTGGCCTGTATACATCATCGTAATACTAGTACATCTCGCGGTCCAATTTTTCACAGAATCCTATGCAGTTAACATAGGGTTCCTTAAACTCCGCCAGCCGTTCACAATATCCCGAGCAGTCAAATTTGCCATCGTATTTATCGTGGTTTCGGCAGTGCTGGGCTATATAACCACATTCTCAAACATGGGCATCTATTTCGTATCATTCTTGGGCGGTACATTCAGCAGTGTTGCAACAGTATCCTCCATACTTGCGACCGAGAGTGGGCTCTCGCTGGATGAAAAGGCCGTAAGTGCTGTGTGCGCCTTCCTGGGCAGTCTCTCATCGAGTGCGGTAATAGGCTATTTTTCGCACCAGAGAGAGATGCGCATTGCTATTGGTGTATCATTGCTCGTTTCAGTTATACTAATAGTAGTTGCAATAGCCCTGCTTTTCCTGCTCTGATTGGAGCTAAATAGCGGGAGTGGTTAAAAAACCCTTAAAAGGCCATCCCCTCTAAAAAACAAAGCATATGGACGAATTGCGTGCAAAAGCCATCGATAAGTTGCTTGATGAGATTAGTGATGAGAGCACAAAAGATGAGATTGAAGCGCTCAAACGTAAGTATAGCGGTGAATATAAACTGGCAGTATTCATCCGCAATTCAGAGGTAATAGAAAGGGCTAAGGAGAGGGGGATGTTGCACGTAATCCCCGCCCTCCGCAAGAGGCCGATGAGGAGCATAAGCGGTATAGTAAACATTGCGATAATGACTGTGAGCAACTGTCCGCATGGCCGTTGTACATACTGCCCTAAAGGCAAGGATGCCCCCAACTCATATACAGGGTTTGAACCGTCCACCATGAGAGGGATACAGAACAAGTTTGATGCATTCGATCAGGTCAACGCGCGCATCACCCAACTCACAGAGATAGGCCATGCGACTGATAAGTGTGAGGTGATAATACAGGGCGGGACGTTTTTGGCACAACCGCAAGCGTATCAGGAGAGGTTTGTGCGTGATATGTATAATGCGCTTAACGGCAAAAGAAGTGCAACGTTATCCGAGGCGATTAGTGAGAACGAAAAGGCAAAACACCGCTGTATCGGCCTCACGATTGAGACACGGCCGGATTGGTGTTTTGAGGAGCATGTCGATGCAATGCTTGCGTTCGGTGCCACGCGTGTTGAGATTGGGGTGCAGACGCTCAACTCGCAAGTGCTGTTGAAGACGAACCGCGGCCATACTATTGAGGATGTGTTAAGGGCAACACAGGTCGCGCGTGATTCATTGCTCAAGGTATGCTATCACATGATGCCGGGGTTGTATGCGAATAAAGAGGATGATATACGGATGTTCAAGGAGCTATTTGCCAACCCAAAGTACAGGCCGGATATGCTCAAGATATATCCGCTATTGGTAATGCGCAACACAAAATTATATGATGAATGGCTTGAGGGGAAGGTCAGGCCGTACAATACGGTGGAGGCGGCAGATGTTATTGCAGAGGCATACAGATACTTCCCCTATTATGTGCGTGTTATGCGTGTGCAGAGGGATATCCCAGCATACCTGATTGAGGATGGTGTTAAGAAAAGCAATCTCAGGCAATTAGTTGAGGAAAGGTTGGCTGAAAGGAAGATTAATACCGGGGAGATTAGATACAGGGAGGTCGGGCTGAATGTAATGAAGGGGAATGTGCGGATGGAGGAGCTTGAACCGCAATTGCTTGTTAGAAAATATACTGCATCTGATGGGGAGGAGTATTTCATAAGTTTTGAGGATGTGAGGACTAATATGCTGTTTGGGTTTCTGAGGCTGAGAAAGCCAGTACACCAGCATAGGAAGGAAATCACATGGAATTCTGCTGGAGTGAGGGAATTGCACGTTTACGGGGAGCTGCAGCCGCTTGGTGCCCGCACTCCATCTTCACCGCAGCACAGGGGGTTTGGGAGACGGTTGATGGATGAGGCAGAGCGCATCTCTAAAGACGAGCTTGACTGCAAGAAACTCCTCGTGATAAGCGGGGTGGGTGTGCGTGATTACTACAGAAAGCTGGGCTACTCATTGGATGGGCCATACATGTCAAAGATGATTTAAAAACCTAGAGTTTTTCGATGAGTTCATCCTTGGCCTTGCACTGTTTGAGTGCGTGTATAAGCACTTCTTTGAATGTTCTCACGGGGATGATCTTAGTATGCTTAAGCTTTTTCTCACTAAGCATAATGTCATCTTTGTTGTTATACGGCACGATAATCGTCTTTATGCCAGCATCAATCGCCGCCTCAACCTTTGCAGTGACACCGCCAACTGGAAGGACCTCACCACGCACACTCAATGACCCAGTCATTGCAACGTCCTGATGGATGGGTATGCTCTTCAAGGCAGATACAACCGCAGTTGCAATGCTTATGCTTGCACTATCGCCCTCAACACCCTCATAAGTTTGCAGGAACTGTATGTGAATGTCATTATTGGTGACTGTGGCTCCGAGGTGTTTCTTTATTATTGCTGAGACGTTCTCAACAGCCTCCTTTGCAATATCGCCGAGCTTACCAGTTGCGATTATCCTGCTCTCTTGTCTTGAACTCGCAGGTGTAATCTCAGCCTCTATTGGTAGTATGAGCCCGGAATTATTATCCCCAAGAACAGCCAATCCATTAACCTTCCCCACTGCAACACCCTTGGTGGAAAAGACCTCATACTCCTTCTTAAACTCAACAACCCTACTTGCAATCTGCTGTTCCAGTGGTGCTGCAAGCTCCTTTGCTGCAAGCACATGTTTAAGCTCAACTACGGGTGACTTCTCCTCGATGGCAATATCGCCCGCAGCCCTTATGAGCCCGCCAATATCCCGCATCCTCAACGTGAGCCGCCCCTTTCTGCCAGCCATCTTCTTTGCGTTGCGTAGAATCTCCTCAATGGCCTCGTTATTAAGGTGCGGTATCCTCCCATCCTTCTTTACTTCCTGTGCAATGAATTGTACGAATTTCATCCTATTCTTTTCATTGTCTTCTATTGTATCCTCCATGTATACTTCGTAGCCGTACCCCTTAATTCTTGACCTTAGCGCGGGATGCATCTTTGACACGTCCTGTAGGTTGCCAGCACACACGAGTAGGAAATCACTCGGTACTGGGTCAGTGCGCACCAACGCGCCTGAACTCTGCTCGCTCTGCCCAGTGATCGGGAACTTTCTATTCTGCATTGCAGAGAGCAGGTCCTGCTGTGATTTGGGGCTCAGTAGTGCGATCTCATCGATGAATAGCACCCCTTTGTTTGACTTGTGGATCGCACCCGCCTCCACTCTTAGGTGTGCGGGCGTACCCAGCCCGCCACTCTGCAGTGGGTCATGCTTTACATCACCAAACAGTGCGCCCGCTTTCGAACCGGTCGCTTCTATGAACGGTGCTGTTTTCTTGAAACTGTTGTCTACTATGAGTTTGGGTTCGTTAAACGCGGATACATCCATCCGTCTTGTAATCTGCGATACGAACAGCCAGGCCGCACCGATTATGAATACACCGAGAAGCGCGGCAGCAATCACATTTGCGCCTCCCTCCCCCACTTGATTGTATACATATGACGCGATTGCCAATACTGCAATGATCAGCAGAAGCACTGTGATGGGTGAGATGGTGCCACTCTGTTGCATCATGCGCATTTTCTTTTGCTCTGCAACAATCTTTCTTCCATTTCCCTCCAGCCCTCTCTCTAACTCGCTCCTGTTATTATAGGTCTTTACAACCCTTACTTTTGGGTTGTTCTCATCTATGTGATTGGGATATATGAGCACGTCTTCCAAATCCTCTGCTGGAAGAAGCTCTGACATTGCCTGCGCGAGCATGCTCTTGCCCGTACCCGGCAACCCTATCAGTAGGACGTGCCTCTTCTGTTTTGCGGCTTTCTTAATTATCTTTACCGCTTTATCCTGTCCTATTACCTGCTCAATTAACCTCTCAGGAACCTTGATTTCACTCGTATCCTTGCGGACGTATCTCAAGAAACCACCATCTCTAATCTTTAAAGGTGCATACATTTTATTTTAAACGGACAACGACATAATAAGTTTATAAACTTTACGATTATTGTTTATGCATGGCAGCAGCCATAATTCGGAAGGGTAAAAAGAAGCAACCACAGGGAGGTGTGGAAGAACAGCCCGCTGCTGGGCGTGAGGAGTATAAACCTTTAGTTTGCCCCAACTGCGGTAGCCGCAGGATAGTGAGGGATTATGAGAGGGGCGAGCTTGTATGTGCCGATTGCGGTCTCGTTATAACAGAGCGCATGCTGGATTACGGTGCTGAGTGGCGTGCGTTTAGCAGTGAGGAACTGCGCGGCAAGGCGCGTGGCGGCTCACCCGTGAAATACATACGGCCTGATAAGGGCCTCACTACTGAGATTGACCTTTACAACAGGGACATTCGCGGTATAAAGATCTCGGGCAAGAAAGTTGCGCAACTATCTAGGATGAGAAAGTGGCATAAGCGGTCTTCTGTATCAACCTCTATAGAAAGGAATCTTATGATTGCACTCAACGAATTGGACCGAATAGCATCATACATGAACCTCTCAAAAGAGGTGCGCGAGGATGCTGCGCTCTTTTACAGGAATGTTGCTGAGAAGGGTCTTGTGAGGGGCAGGCTCATCGAGAATGTTGTGAGTGCCGTTCTTTATGCAACCTGTAGGAAGCATAACATAGCAAGAACGCTCGATGAGATTGCGCGAGTCTCAGGTGTGGACCGCAAGGAGATAGGCAGAACGTTTAGGTTTATAGCTCACGAATTGGAGATGAAAGTGCCGTTGAGTGGGCCGGAGCAATTGATTCCGCGCGTAGCCTCCATGCTCAAGCTCAAGTCCAGCACTGTCGACAAGATAAATGAGCTCTACGCAAATGCGATAAAGAAGGGCTTGGTTATGGGGAGGGGTCCCCAGGGTATTATCGCGGCCATAGTGTACATTTCGTGCAAAATGATGGGAGATAAGAAGACACAGAAGGAAATTGCGGATGCGCTCGGCGTCACAGAAGTGACGATACGCAACAGGTATAAAGAGATAGCAGATCAACTCGGTGTCGATATCTAGAAATTATCATTTACATGATTTCCTTTATGCCCGCATCTGTCCTTATTATACGGCCGTTTCTGTATGATGTTAATTCGGCCCTGAACCCATTGCCACGGAGCCTCTCAAGTATTGCATCATTTCGCGGTATTGGTTTTCCTTTGAATATGACATGCAGGTCATAACAATAGCCTTCAAAATTTTCATTCTTGAGTGTAGCGAGAAGTTTAAGCTCCTCCTCTGCGTTTTTGTATCCCCTTTTCTCAATCTCTTTCATCATCATACTTACAAATCCATCATCGTGCAGCCTTCCGGACCAGAACGGTCCAGCAACGATTGCCGTGTTCCCGCATACATCGCATTTCCTACTCTCGCCTATGTTTATGTACCTCCTGTTCTTGCACTTGTTGCAGTACAGCAGGTATTTCATTCTAGCAAGGTTTGCGTCGCATAGCCGTGCATCCTTTCTCGCCTCAAAAAACACTTTCAAGTAATGCCTGTGCGAGATGGATAGAAGCGGGGATATGGCAATGTTTTTTTCTGCAAATACATTCTGTGTTTTGTAAATCAGTATCCTCAGCCCGCTCTCATGCACAAACTCATTATGCAATGGAGTACTTCCGTAATTCCTCCTGCACGCCCTTGCCTCAGCACCGCACAGCACTGCGGTATCCGTTGCAGTGAGTGAGAAGTAGCCGCTCTTTCTCCATGAAAATGACTCTGCAAGCGAGTGCAGGAATGGTACTGGCGTGCCGAATGGGTCAATCTCCACAAAATCGTAATTGTTATTCATGAGCACCGAGCGCAGGTCATCCCTTATCACGTTTATGTTCATTACGTTATTGCGTCTTGCATTCTCACTTATCCCATCGCATGCCCTCTCGCTCATATCGACGGCATCGACCTTCTCTACACATGCATTCTCCATCATTACCCTTATCGCTTTTATCCCGCTTGCCGAATGGCCATCGCAATATGTTTTTGCGCCAGCCACGCCCACAGCAGTGCTCACGAGGTCCCTATTAATCTCCATTTTAGGGTTGTAGAATATGCCATCTTCCACCATTATCTTGGCCATTCCTTCAGTGATGATTTTTGTGTTGTGAATATTCTCGTCCACGGATGGAATTAACGGCATATTCATTAATAAATTCTCATGCAGATATAGCATTATGCTTTTTAGAGACGTGGCTCGAGTGGAGCTGGGCGATGGCCGCACCATATGTTTGGATACCAATGGCGATATCACATACATTTCGCACGCGCATTCTGACCACGTCTTTGGAAAGAAGAAAAAGGATATCGTAGCTTCTGATGCCACAATCCACCTCGCTGGCGTCTCATATGACTCAAAGCTGGTACACGACCATATACGGTTGTATAATGCGGGCCATATGCTCGGTGCAACGCAGATAGAGATAATGAAGGATGGCGGCAACTTTGCGTATACGGGGGACATAAGCATAGAGGATGGGTTCACCTTCAAGGGCGCGGAAGTGGTTGAAGCGGATGAGCTGCTGATAGAGGCAACATACGGCTCTCAGGAGTATCAGTTTCCAAAGAAGGCAGATATTGCGGAAGTGCTGAGGCGCGAGGTTAAGAGCAGGGTTGCGTACGGCAATGTGATATTTGCAGTATATTCAACAGGCAAGGCACAGGAGCTCATAAAAATCCTTAACGATTACTGTGATATAACTCCGGTGGTTGGCAGTGATATTGCGCGTGTGAGTGATATATACGTGGAACACGGCCAAAAGTTGTCCTATGTTTCATCGGATCGCGAAGATGCCTCAGAAATGTTCAAGGACAATTTTGTAGGTATAATCCCCAAATCCAGGTTTAGGCCCGAGCTGAGGTTCCGTCTCGCACAGCATTACAGAAAACCGTGCTACTTTGGTTCGTTGAGCGGGTGGAATGCCAAGTTCTCCAGTGACTACTATGACATTGCACTGCCTATGAGCGACCATGCAGATTTCAACGGCTTGCTCGAGTATGTTGATTACAGCAACCCTAAGAGGGTATACGTATTCGGCGCGTTTGCTGAGAATTTCTCAAACGTTTTAAAGTTGCGCGGTTATGAATCTTATGCTGTAAAGTGAGTTAGATGGTTGAATTTAATCAGGAAAAATGGAATGAGATGAGAGAGGAGATCCTTAAGCGCATAAAACCGTCACCCGAATCTGACAGAGCTGCGAGGAAGGTTGCGGATGAGTTTGCGGATGCGCTGAACAGGATGTCGCCGAGCGATATTGAGGTGATGCTGACAGGCTCATTCGCTAAGGATACTTACATACGCGCAGATGTTGATTTTGATATGTTTGTTCTCTTTCCAGATAAATACACAATTGATGAGCTCCAATCAATGGCGTTTGAGTGGGGCAAAAAACTACTGGACAACTGGGAGATTGCATATGCACAGCACCCGTACATACGTGGCACCTACAAAGGTTATCACATTGATCTAGTACCATCATATAAGATAAAGGATGGTATGCCGGCTATTATAAGGAGTGCAGTTGATAGGACACAGCTCCACACAAAATACGTGCTCGAACACATCACCGAAAGTCAAAAGGATGATGTGCGCATACTCAAGAGGTTTCTCAAGAGGCTGGGTATATACGGTGCAGAGATAAAGACCGGCGGGTTCTCGGGGTACTTGTGTGAACTGCTCATACTCAAGTATGGCTCTTTTTATAATCTCATAATGAATGCGCGCAACTGGAAGTTCCCAGTAGTGGTGGACATGCACGGAGGCAGGAGTGAGAGGCTGCTGCGCACTCTATTCAAGGGCGATACGTTTGTTGTTACTGACCCTGTGGACAAGAAAAGAAATGTTGCTTCACCAGTGAGTGTTGACTCGCTTTCTACATTTGTGGCTGCGGCGCATGTGTTTTTCATTGCACCGCATGCTGACATGTTCTTTCATGAGCTTGAGCTGCTCACCCAGGATGAAATAAGGAGGAAGATGGATGAGAGGGGCACATCAGTTGTGCTGTTCGCGTTTGCGCACCCTCTTAGGGCAGAGGACATATTATGGGGTGAGATACGCAAGACGCTCAAAGCGATGGAGAATGCCTTTGACAAAGAGGGGTTTGACTGCACGCACCAGACAGCTGAAGTACACGATGGCAAGTGCTATATGCTGTTTGAGCTTGTGCATGATCACCTGCCCACAGCAGTGATGCAGGAGGGCCCATACGTCCGGATGGGACAGCATGTTGAGAGGTTCATAAAGGAGGAGATGGATAATCTTGATATTTTTGTGAAGGATGAGAGGGTTTGCGCAGTGAGGAAGCGCAAGCTGTGCACGGCGCATGAGCTTGCGGATGCAATACAGAAGGACCCCCTCAAGTACGGTGTGAGCAAGGGGCTCAGAGAGGAGGTTTCGACTGCGAAGGTATTTTTTGGCAGTGATGCGCTTTTTGAGGACAGTCGCGCCGTTTTCACAAAGCATTTCAACAGAAAATTCTATTTGGGCCTCTAATAATATTTGTAATCCTCATTTGGATTTTTCATCTAATTTCTCATCTGCTTTATGTTCCTCATCATTATTAGATTCCATATCAAAACAGCCTGTCTTATTGCCATGCATATGTGATATTAGC